>JAGRLQ010000220.1 GCA_020441735.1 Nitratireductor sp. | reverse complement strand
AACAGGATTGTGAAGGTCTTTGCGAAAGTTGGCGCACAGGTTCTGTACGGCAAAGAACACGTGTGACCGCTTATCTGAACAGGATCGGCAGGATCGAGGCGATCAGCAGAACCGCCATGGTCCAGTTGAAAATCTGCAGCCGGCGACGGCTTGTCAGGAAGCGGCGCATTTCCTGACCGAGCCAGGCCCAGACGGTAATGGCCGGGAAGTTGACGATCAGAAAGCCGAGCGCAACCAGCATTGCTCCCCAGGGGGAAGCCTCGGGTGCATAGGCTGTCTGTGCAGTGACGGCCATGATCCACCCCTTCGGATTGACCCACTGGAAGGCTGCGGCCTGCAGGAAGGTAAGAGGGCTGCCCTGTTCCCGGCCTTCTTCCGGCGGGGCTGCATTGGCGATTTTCCAGGCGAGCCAAAGCATGTAGCCGCCAGCGACAATACCCAGCGCCAGTTGCAGTTGAGGAAAGGCAATGAAAAGGCCCGCCAGCCCGAGACCGACTACGAACACCATGAAGGAGTGGCCGAGCGAAATGCCGAACATGTGCGGCAAGGTACGGCGGATGCCGAAATTGGCACCGGAAGCGAGCAGCATCAGGTTGTTCGGCCCCGGCGTGATCGAGGCAACGAAGGCGAAGGTGAGAAGGGCGGTGAAAAGGGCGGTTGTCATGCGGGCAAGAATAATCGGCCTGCCATGGCAAGGCATTGCAAACTTGCAGGAAAATCTGCTATTTTTGCAATAAATGATGAAGATTGACGAAATAGACAAAAAGATATTGCGTGAACTGCAGCGGAGCGGCCGGCTTTCCAATCTGGAGCTTGCCGAGCGCGCCGGCCTGTCGCCGTCTGCCACATCGCGCCGCGTGGCTGAACTGGAGCGCAGCGGCGTCATTGCCGGTTACCGGGCCGTGCTCGATCCGGCCAAGCTTGGCCAGGGCTTTGTTGCCTATGTGACGGTGGGCCTTTCACTGCATACGAAAGCCGCGCAGGAAGCCTTCGAGCAGGCGATGGCGCGCGCGCCGCAGGTCCGCGAATGTCACAATGTGACGGGTGTCTTCGAGTACATCCTGCGGGTAGAAACGGTCGATCTGGCCGCCTACAAGCATTTTCACACCAATGTGCTTGGCACCCTGCCGCAGGTCAATTCGATCACCAGCTACATCGTGATGGAAAGCCCGAAGGATGAACGTGGCTGACGTCCCGGATTGCCTGACCGGTCATGCTACCGGCATGGCGTCGCGTTTCTTCACGGCGTAGTAGGCCCACAGAATGCGGGCGGCAACCGAACGCCAGGGTGCCCAGGCTTCCGCTTCGGCGCGGCAGGTTTTCTCGTCGGGCCGTTCTTCCATGCCGAAACCGAGGCGCATCGCTTCCTGAAGCGCAAGGTCGCCGGCAGGAAAGACGTCGCGGTGGCCGGCGCAGAACATCAGATAGACTTCAGCCGTCCATGGTCCGATGCCCTTGATCGCGACAAGATCGTCTATCGCCTGTTCCGGTGGCAGGGCGCACAGTCCTTCAAGATCGAGGCGGTCTTCCAGGACGGCATTGCTGATTTCGACAAGGGTGCGCTGCTTGGGCCGTGAAAGGCCCGCCGCACGCCAGCCTTCTTCACCGGCTGCCAGAAAGAGCTCCGGGCCGAGCGGGTCGACGATGGTTTTCAGCCGTCCGAAGATCGCATCGGCGCTTGCCCTGGAGACCTGTTGTGAGACGATGATGGAGCAGAGCCCTTCGAAACCCGGCTGCGAGAGGCGAAGCGGGATGGGCGGACATTCCTCCAGCATGGCTGCCAACCGGTCGCACGAACCGCGCAGGTGTTTTACGCCCGTCGTGATGTCGCGCCTGCTGGCAATGCGTTTCATGGGTTTCCTGTCCGCCTGACCACATGACAATTTGCTTCAATGCGGCTGCCGAGTGTGAAAGAAGGGGCCTCATGACGCAAGCCGTATTCCGTTTTGCTCCCTCTCCCAATGGCAGGTTGCATCTGGGCCATGCCTATTCGGCATTGCTCAACCAGCAACTGGCCCGTGAGATTGGCGGAACGCTGCTGCTGCGCATCGAGGATACTGATCGGGTGCGCTGCACACCCGTGCTGGAAGCTCACATGCTGGAGGATCTTCACTGGCTGGGCATCGAGTGGGACGGGGAGCCGAGGCGCCAGAGCGAGCATTCGGCAGATTACGACGAAGCGCTCGGGCGGCTGGAAGCGATGGGGCTTGCCTATCCGGCCTTTTTGAGCCGGGGCGAGGCAAAGCGGCTGGTGGAGCAAAAGTCTGCCGAGGGCCACTCCTGGCCCTGCGATCCCGATGGCGTGCCGCATTATCCCGGTGAAGAAAGATCATTCAGCGCGGAGGAGCGTACCCGGAGGATTGCTTCCGGCGATCCCTTCGCCATGCGCCTCGACATGGAAAGGGCGCTGTCAGCATCCGGCATGGCTTCGCGGCAGCTCTGCTGGCAGGAGGAGGGCAGCGGACCGGATGGCGAGCAGGGCGAAGTCATCGCCGATCCTGCTGTCTGGGGCGATTTCATGCTGACGGGCAGAGACCGGTCTGCAGCCTATCATCTTGCCTGTGTGGTGGACGATGCGATCCAGGGCATCACCCATGTGGTGCGTGGGCGCGATCTTTTTCATGCCACTTCGGCGCACCGGCTGCTGCAGCAACTTCTCGAGTTGCCTGTACCGCTTTACTGTCATCACGACCTTATTTTGGACAGCGACGGCCGAAAGCTGTCGAAAAGCCGTGCCGATACGAGTCTGGGTGAATTGCGCGCTGCCGGGGCAACACCCCAAGACATCGCCAGAATGGTCGGGTTGTGAAAGGTTCTTACCGGAAACGGAAGACTGCCTTGACCGACAGCATGATGAACAGCATGGCAAAGGCGGAGCCGAAGCCCATGGCCAGAGTCATCTGCGAATCCCAGGCAAAGCGGTGGCCCATCATATTATAGACCAGCAGGCCCACATAAGCGCCGGTGAGCATCAAGAGCCAGTTTCCGACTACGGAAAATCCAGCGTAACCAACAATGCGGTCGGCGATCCAGCCGCCGATGAAACAGCAGCAGCAGATGAATGCGAAGGACATCAACCACTGCTCAAGGCTCAGCTCCCAAAGCACGGCACACTCCTGTTCGGTTTCGGCCAAGTGTAAATCGAACGGGTTGCTGTCAGGTAAATGACTTTTTGATAATTTTAGCCAGATGGTTTTAGCCGTGCATGGGCAGCATTTATCTCACCACCGAAGATGAATATCAGGCCAAGCATGTAGAGAAAGAACAGTCCGATCATGGCTCCGGCAAGCCCGGCATAGGTGGAAACATAGTCTGCGAACTGCTCGAGATACATGCCGAAGGCGACTGATCCACCGATCCAGAAAACGAGCGTGAAAAAGACGCCCGGCAGCACCGACATCAGGGTGCGGTGACCAGCCGGCAGGAAAAGATGACTTGCCAGCAGGGCAGTGAACAGCACGGTGAGTGCGATGATGACGCGCCAGACCCAGACGGTCTTTCCCCACGGGACCAGTTCGGGGATGTAGCGCGACATGATCTCCCAGCCGAGCGGCAGCAGGAGAAACAGAAGCGTGATGACGATCAGCACAAGAATGGAAAGAAAGACGAAAAGCATGCCCTGCAGGCGCAGATACCAGTAGGGCCGCTCGTCCTTTTCCCGGTAGGAGCGGTTGAGAGCCACGCGCAGCGCTTCCACTCCGTTGGAAGAGAAATAGAGCGTCAGCAGGCCGCCAATCGTCAGGACATCACCGCGCGGGACGGTCAGGATCGATCTGACTTCCCCGGCAATCGCTTCACTGGCCGCCTGGGGCCAGTAGTCGAATATCAGGTGGATAACGTTGTCGGTAAAACCGCCGAGCTCGAAAAAGGCGGCGACCGACGTGGCGAAGATCAGGAAGGGAAACAGCGCGAAAAGGCTCGACAATGCAACATGGCTTGCAATCGCCCAGCCGTCATCGCGATTGAACTTTTCATAGGCGTCCCATAGGACGTGCCACCAGTGAACCAATTCATTGCGCATGGGTGAGATATGACGTCTGAACACAGCTTGGACAATAGCTGCCAGATGCCGGTAAACAGTTATGATGGTGTGACATGGCTACAATCCTGATCACCGGCTGTTCCTCCGGCATCGGAAAACACTGCGCCCTGCGTCTGCGTGAAGAGGGCTGGAATGTCGTTGCCACAGCGCGCAAGCCTGCCGATATCGAAATGCTGAACGATGCGGGACTGACGGGCGTTTATCTCGACTACACCGAGAGTTCATCCCTTGCTGCGGCAGTCGAGGTGGCGCTTGAGGCCGGCGATGGCCGGATTGATGCCCTGTTCAACAATGGCGCCTATGGCCAGGCGGGTGCTGTTGAAGATGTTTCCACCGATGTGCTGCGCCGCCAGTTCGAGGCCAATTTCTTTGGCTGGCACGAACTGACCAATCTGGTTGTCCCGCACATGCGCAAGGCAGGGGCAGGGCGCATCGTCCATTGTTCTTCCATTCTCGGGATCGTTCCCTATCGCTGGCGCGGTGCTTACAATGCATCCAAATTCGCGCTGGAAGGGCTGGCATCCACCATGCGGCTGGAGCTTCGTGGCAGCGGAATCCATGTCAGTCTGATTGAGCCCGGACCGATCGTGTCGAAATTCACCACCAACGGGTTGCAGCATTTTGTCGATAATATCGATGTGGATAATTCGGTTCACCACAAGGTCTACCGCAAGCAGTTGGAACGGCTGCAGTCCGAAGGGGGTGTCAACCGGTTCCGCCTGCCGCCGGAGGCGGTCTATGTGAAACTGCGCCATGCGCTGACATCGCACCGCCCGAGGGCGCATTATCATGTTACGGTTCCGACGAAATTCATGGGCGTGGCAAAACGGCTGCTTCCCCAACCCCTTATCGACCGGCTATTGCTTAAGTCCGGCTGACCCGGAAACCCGGACCACGCGCAAGACAGAAAAATCATGACCGCTCTCATTCCCTATGCCATTCTCGTTCTCGTCATTATCGTTGCCATCATTCTGGCGATGGGGCTGATCAACATGATGCGGGGCGGTTCGCCAAACCGCTCGCAGACATTGATGCGCTGGCGGGTGATCGCCCAGTTTGTCGCTGTGCTCGCGATGGTGGCAGCGCTTTACTTCTTCGGCCGGTAGCGCCGGGGCGCCGGGAGAACATCGAATGGTTGTGCTGAACAAGATTTACACAAAGACCGGCGATGACGGCACGACGGGCCTTGGCAGTGGCGAGCGGCGCAAGAAATACGATCTCAGGGTTGCGGCTTATGGCACGGTTGACGAAACCAATGCCTGTATCGGCTTGGCAAGGCTGCATCTGGCGGACAATGGCGACCTAGATGCCGCGCTGATGCGTATCCAGAATGACCTCTTTGATCTGGGTGCCGATCTCGCCACACCGGAAACCGGCGAAAAGCCCGAATACGAACCGCTGAGGATCACCGAAGGCCAGGTTGCGGCGGTCGAGAAGGAAATCGATCACTTCAACAAGAAGCTGCAGCCTTTGCGCTCCTTCGTTCTGCCGGGCGGCTCGCCTGCTTCTGCGCATCTTCACCTGGCGCGCACGGTCGCAAGGCGTGCCGAGCGGATGATCGTTGAACTGTCCGAACAGCCGGATGAAAAGGTGAGCGGGGAAGCAATCCGCTACATGAACCGGCTTTCGGATTTCCTGTTCGTGGCTGCCCGGGTTATGAACGAGGGCGGCAAATCGGATGTATTGTGGGTTCCGGGCGCCAACCGCTGACAATGAGGTAGACTGGGAGGTCGACCGGTAATGTTCATCCCCCTGCATGATGCCAATGCGCTCAAGCATATCCGGCTGCAATATGTGACTCTTACCTTCATCGCGATCAATGTTGTGTTCTGGCTGATCACCGGTACGCCGGCGGTCTCCAACATCGAGGTCAAGCAGGCGAGTTTTCTTGCCTATGGGTTCATACCTTCGGTGGCCAACGGGTTTGAGGTGTTGCCGGTGGAACTCGACCGCATCCCGCCGCTGGCAACCTATGTCACCTATGCCTTCTTCCACGGCGATTTCATGCATCTTGCCGGCAACATGCTGTTCATCTGGGTGTTCGGCGACAATGTCGAGGATGCGACCGGCCATTTCCGTTTCGTGATTTTCTATCTGGTCTGCGCGGCTGCGGCGGCCTTTGGCCACTCGCTGGTCGATCCGCAATCCTCGGTGCCGCTGATCGGTGCTTCGGGGGCAGCTTCCGGCATCATGGGCGCCTATCTGCTGTTGCACCCAAAAATCCGTGTCTGGGCATTGGCGCTTGGCCGTATTCCGCTGCGCATTCCGGCGGCAGTCGTGCTTCTCGGCTGGATCGGGTTCCAGATATTCCAGTTCTTCAGCGATATGGGCGGGCAGGTTTCCTTTGCAGCGCATATCGGGGGCTTTCTTGCCGGCATGGTGCTGATCCTGTTCATGCGCAGGCCCGGCGTGTTGCTGCTCGACCGCACCGACAATGTGGTGATCCCGGACCCGATCGATCCGTCGCCGGGCGCCAGTGCAGCTGTTGAAACTGCAGAGGAAGTGCAGATGCCGGCTTCTGTCCCTTCCGCCGGCAAGCGCAAGACCGTGCGCTGGGGACGCGGCGGTGAAGGGGGCTGATTGACGTTTACGTCAATATTCGTTAGGGAGCGCTGCGTTTGCGAAAGCTGTGGTGACAGCGTCATAAACAGCGCAGCAGGAATTTGACACGAAAAGTCGGTTTTAGCCTATCAGTCCGGCATTGATTGCCATACGGGAAGCCTGTATTTGCAGTCGCGGCTTGACGGCAGGAGATGCACTGAAAGGCTGGACTTCCGCTGAGAGCGGCGGACAAGTGCCAAAGGCAGAGGAAAAGCAATGAAGATCATAGTACCGGTAAAGCGGGTTGTTGATTACAACGTGAAGATCCGCGTGAAGGCGGATGGCAGCGGCGTCGAGCTTGCCAATGTGAAGATGTCGATGA
>JAGRLQ010000219.1 GCA_020441735.1 Nitratireductor sp. | reverse complement strand
CAGTGGGTGAAGGATAGGGGGAGGTTTTAGAGGCGGGGATAAGTTTTTGCTGAAAACACCCACCATCTAGTCATCCTCGGGCTTGTCCCCATTGGCGGCAGGCATTTGCTGCGCAAATGCCGAGAGTGGGGACCCAGAACAGAGTTATTCACGGGAGGCCCGTGCGAAGCGCGTCACCCCGGTTGCCATGCAAACCGGGGTCCACTGTGCCCATCTGCAAGCACTGGCGGTCATGTTGGGCAAGATCGGGACACAAACCCTGCCGGTAAACAGCGCATCCGCGCGCGAAGTGATGATATAAACGAATGATCCTCCGCCCAAATTCCACCCGAGCAAGACCAAGAGTTCAATGGACCCCGGTTTGCATGGCAACCGGGGTGACGCCTGCGTGTATCTGCGAGTGTTGGCGCGCGTCTGATCCCTCAGAGGCTTCCCTGCTCCTTCGACAGGATTAGGATGAGGGAAGAGCGGATGCGTTTTTCCCGGTGGTCGTGAGCAGCTTAGAGCCACGGCTAGTAAGGATGAAATATCAAGCTAACATATGTAGATGCCTGTCGAATGAAAGCCTGGTGATTTGATGCCAGCTTACCAGATTATTTTTTGAGATTTCTGAGCGAGATAACCAGCTCGTGTACATCAGTATAAGCATCGTTTCCGGGCAGGCGAAAAGAGGTAGCCTTGAGTGCTTTCGCCCTCTCGATAGCAATTTCCAAATTAGCTTCAGTACATTGAAAAATTCCCTTCATACCTTTTCGATATTCAGGAAGGTATTTCTTGAGTTCTTGAAGCGCTGCATTTCTGTGCAGCGCCGCCTTTATGTCTGCAAAGTGAAGCAAAAGCCAAAACTCAAAACTTGGCACGCTAACAATCGCTTTGAACCCAACCAGCCTTTTTTCATCATTCTTAAATCGGTTGTCTCGAGCTTCTGCCATAACAATAGCATTAGCGTATGTCAGATGCGCGTCACGATCAAAAACTGCGTACACTTTTTCAAATGCTTTTGTTTTACCAAACTCCTGCTCAGCACCCTCTATTATTTGTTTGGGCTCTTGGCCAAGCGGACTATGTATTACTCGAACATTTACTGAGGGGATTCTAGATTTCTGTCTAATTTCTTCAAAATAGCTTACTTCGGTTTTTGCCCCCTCACATACGATTAACACACGTGGATAAGGAGGACGCATCGGCTGCCTCCGGCTTAAATCTCTCTTATTTCGGGCGCGAGGCCGCCTAGCCATTAGATGTCCAGAGTGGCCTTAGGATTGGCACCCCCCCATATCGACCTGATAGGTAACCTCTTTCCAATGCTTCGCCCTTCCTCGGATGGAAATCAGACAATGGAAACAGGTGTGATGCTTGATGTTCGTCTTTCTCAGTAAACCAAACTTGATCGCGTCTCAGCAATTCGCCGTCCAAAAGCGAAGTGTCGTGGGTTGTAAATACTAGTTGAGCATTACTGGCGTTGACCTCGGGGTCTTGGAACATCCAAATCAACTGCCTACATAATAAAGTATGTAGGCTCCTATCTAACTCATCAACAATTAGGACCTTCCCATTTTCTAAAATCTCAAAAATAGGGCCCGCAAGTGCGAATAATTTCTGTGTTCCTTCTGACTCGTCTTTAAGATCAAACTCCGCCGATCCGCTTGGCGACCTATGAAGAAAGCGAGGCAAATAGAGCTCCCTTGCTTCTCTAGTTTGGGCTTCAACCTGCCCTGTCGCCAAATTCATCTTGATGGCATTCATAAAACCATCTTGCTTTCTGAGCATTATATTATCGATACTAATGTCCGCAGCCGAGAGGAATTGCCTCACGAGATCAGCCTGATTTTCTCGCATATGAGCTACTGTAAAGTCTGGAGGAGGAGCAACGCCATTCTCAAAGACCACAAGGTTCTGCGTCAAAAATATAAATACAGGCCTGAGTTGCTCACTGTTTAACTGAACTGCAGTTGAAAGAAATAGCGCATTATCTCGCGTAGATTCTTTCCACACAGATTTTGCCCCGAGAAGTTGTGAGCTGAATTTGTATTCATATTTACTTTCCTTTTTATTGTATTTTCTCTCAAACCAAACGGCTGGCTGATTTGTTTTATATACAATTAGCCATTCATTTAAAATTTTTGTCGGATGTAAATTGAAACCATATTGATAACGGACGCCCTTAAAAATGAATGTAACTTCATATTCAACAGGCGATTCAGAAGTCACGGGGTCTAGGAGAAACGGTTGAACATTTATTTCTTGCTCAGCTTGGAGGCCGGCTGAGTCTCTTACGATACCCTTTAGCAACTGCATTGCCCGAATTAGGTTTGACTTGCCACTAGCGTTAGCACCGTAAACACCGGCGCTCTTTAGCACGCGAGGAACAGAACGATTTCCCGTGGCTATTATACTCTTGTCTTCATTTGTCTTGTCGGAAGAAGCCGCCAAATTTAGCACAGCCTCTTCCTTAAATGATCGAAAATTTTTTACGCGAAACTCGATAAGCATAGGTATTTTCCTAATTTATCTTCTAAAATAGCATGTTCTACGCGATTTTGCGAGATAAATTGGCAGCTTGGGTTAAGCGCTTCAAAGAGTATTTTCAGATATGACGGCACCATGTTTTCATAGCTCAGGTTTTCTGAGTATGCCAAGCGGCTGCCTTAGGTCGAAGGCAAAACCCCGGCTTGAATAACCGGGGTTCTGGGTCCTCGGCACCCCTTCGACAAGCTCAGGGGCCGAGGATGACTAATGTTGGTGCAGCGCATTCCTTCCCTCCCCCTTGAGGGGAGGGATTTAGATCATTTCACGTTTCGTAAGAAACGGGACAGTGATCAATCCGTTGACCTGGTTTACGCATTCAGGCTTTGCCGATTCCGCCAAAGCCTGAATTGCTCTAGGGTGGAGGTTGGGACCCCGGATTTGATCCGGGGGAACAGGTGAAAACCTTGCCTGAATGAGACCTTGTCACCCCCACCGGATCAGCCTTCGCGTTCCGCCCGGCTTGTCCTGCCTCCCCTCCCCATTGGCTTTTTGGGGGGAGGCGGGTTGGTTAAAGCCGATACAGGATCTGGTCGGTCCGGAACCGGTTCAGCACGTTGCGCGTGACCTGCTCGACCTGACTGTCCCCCCGGATCAAACCGGCCACCCACTCGCAGGTCGCGGCGGTGAAAATCTCTCCCCTGCCGCGGCGCCACGAGATGATCATGCCGTTGCCCCGGCTGCTTGCATCCAGGGTTCGAGGTGTGATCTCGCCATGTAAAACCTTCGCCTTGAAGGCTGCATCGTCCGATCCGATGTAGAGCGTTTCGCCCCAGACCTCGTGATCGGCTTCGGCATTGGTAGCAAGCCCCATGGCAAGGATTTCGATTTCCGGCGCTGCGCCATCGGTACAAGCGGGAAATGGCAGTCCATCCTCAAAGCGGTAGTCGAGCCCATCGACTTCATAGCCGAATATCCGTGCGCCTGCCCCCAGCAGGTCACCATAGCCAAGCCCGGCGCCCTCGAAGGCCCAGTGGTCCGGCCTGTAGATCGTGAACCCGCCGGGGCCGCCGCCAACGCAGTTTCCCAGGCTGGCGTAAATACCCTGCAAGGCATTGACGCCGAAGGTAAGCGCTCCCGGGCGGTTGACCGGTGCTGCTTCCCATGCGCCGGAAGTAAGGTGCCGGTTTTCCGTACCCAGCACCGGGTCCTGGTCGGCTGTGTACTTGTAGCAGATCTGCGTCTGTCCTTCGTCCTCGACTCTCGTCTGCCACATGAAGTTGCCGGCGAATCGCGCCACCCTGCCGCCCGCATCGACATAGGCATCGACGGCATCGCGCATTTCGGCGCTCCAGTATTCGTCGTGTCCCACGAAAACCGCACAGGCATAGCGCTTCAACAAATCCGGATCGCCATGGAGATCATGCAGCGCGATCACGTCGAAGTCGTAGCCTTCACCCTCCGCCCAGCGGGCGAAGTGCCGTTCATAACTGGCCCAGCCGGCTGAAGCGTATTTCTTCGAATAGCCATAGGAATAGGCCCATTCCATGTAGGGATAGCGCACCATTTCGCCGGGCCTTGCCGGGTGCTCCCTGAGCGCCCGCGGCGCGCCTTCCGGCAGCTTGCAAAATCCCCGCGACCACGGGCGCTGTGTTGACAGCACGGGTGAGAATGCGTTGCCGTTTGAGCCGGTGATCCCTTCGTAATGGTTCGATCCGCCCCAGCAGTTGTAAGCCAGCCACGTGCCGGTGGCACAGACCAGAGCATAGGGAGGCGCGGTCTCCGCAGCGCTGCGCAGGAGAATGAGATGGTGTTCCTCGACCCTGTCATCGCCCCGCCGGGCGCGGAAGGTCAGCAGATAGCCGCCCGGCGCCCAGTCGCCGGGAATGGTGAATTCATGGACCGCCTTCCAGCCGCAGCCCCTGACCGAACAATCCTCCGGTGTGTGCTGGTGCTGCCCCTTGAGGCCGGTCTCGGAAAGCAGTGGCTGGTAAACCAGTCCGTCGCGGCCGACCTCCAACTCCCATTCACGGGCAGTGGTTGAAACGTGGACTGCGACCCTGTCCCCCGGAGCATAGCTCATCTTCGGCGTATAGCCCCAGATTTCCAGGACCGCCTCGTCGCGCGCCGGACCGATATAGTAGTGATCAAGGATATGGCGCGCCCGGGCCCGTGTTCTGGGGGTGATCGCTGGCTCCGGACCCTCGGACTTCATCTTCTCACTCCGGCAAATACTTGTCCGACCAGCTTTCGGCGGCCGCACCATTGTCGATCATGGACCGGATTTCGCTTTCCGTGTAGCCCAGCCGCTGAAGGATCGGCATCGTATCGCATCCATATTTCGGAGCAGGTTTCGCGATTGTGATCCTGGCATTCCTTGGCCGCACCGCGTTGGGGGCCACCAGGTCGACCCAGCGGCCCATCGGGTGATGATCGTGCCGCACCGCGCGGTATGTTGCGGTGGCGATATCCATGTCCCCGGCACTTTCCAGCTGCAGTGCCGCGTCTCGTGTTCCGTGAAGCGAGCCCAGCGGCACAACGCCAACGGGCGACCCTGCGAATATTGCCACCCAGTCGGCAACGGATTTCATGGCAAAGCGCTGCGCCAGGGCGTCGGCCAGCACGGTTTCGTCTTGTTCCGCCAGATCGGCCAGTTCGGGGACCCTCAACAAGGCCTGATGGCGTTCCGTCGGGGCAGCAAAGAACATCCACGCGTCTGCTGCCTTGTAGCAGTGATAGAAAGGTCCCCAGCCACGCACCTTCCGCCCGGAGGGTTCATGGAAGGGTGGGCGCCCTTCGAAATCAAACATGAACTGCGACTGGATCATCTCGCCGGCTGCTGCCAGCGCGGCGCGGGCGATCCCGCTCTTGCCGGTCACTCTCAGTTGCTCCAGCGCAGCGCCAAGGGCCACACAGGCGCAATAGCCCGTCAGGACGTCGATCGTTCCAAAATGCGCATGCTCTTCGGGCGTTTGCGGGCCGCCGCCGAACCGGGTCATGACCCCGGTCGCAGCCTGGGCGAGGTCATCGTAGCCGAGATGATCCGATTTCGGTCCCCTGCGTGGTCCGCCGAAGGCATCGAGCTGCACGAGGATCAGGCGAGGGTTGATCGCGCGCAGGCGCTCCTGCGTCAGTCCAAGTGCCTCGCGTTGCTGATCGGTGCCATTCATGGTGACCACATCCGCGTCGTTGAGCAGCCGCGAGAACACCTCCTGCCCGGCATCGGTGCGCAGATCAAGCAGGATGCTCTCCTTCCCCCGCTGTGCATGCAGCCCGAAGACCACCGCGTTCCATGGATCGACCGATGGGGTAACGGGTTGCACCAGTGTCACGGCGGCCCCGAACCGGGCCAAGGTCGAGCCGATGGTCGGCCCGGCAATGACATTGGTGAGGTCCAGAACCTTCAGCCCGTCGAGCCAGCCGCCGCCGGTTCCCTGACCTACAACCGGACGTGCGGGCTCAGCCAGAATATCCGCCAGATCCTGCCGCAATTCATCGGCAACCGGTCCGGCACGTTTTTCCATCGCACCGATGTCCCCGGCGAGCCATGCAATGTTGCCCATCTGCCGCATCCGGCCATGGCGCGGGTCGTTGACTTCGAGCACGAGACCCGAGGCCAATGCATGCGGATCGGAGAGCCATTCAGCCGTGCTGCGTTGTGCTGTGGCGGGCGCTTTCGCCTCGCCGAACAGCTGCTCCCATTCATGCGATGGCCGGGTCAGGAATGCGGCCTTCATCGCATCGGAGAGCCGCTGGCGGTCCCGGGCACCCACGGGATAGCTGCGGAGTGACCAATCGTCCGGCCAGTTGTTGCGGTCCGTATAAACATCGAAGTCCGGCAGTTCCTTCAGCAACTCACCCAGGCCCAACACTTCCAGCACGCGCTGCGGGTGGTTCACGATGGAACAGGACACCACATAGAAGCCGCGCCCGTCGGCACAGGTGTAAGTCCGGTAGAACGGATCGAGGAATTCCGACAACTCGCCATAGTTCAGGTCATTGGGAAGGCCCAGCCGTGCGCGGCGTTCCAGTTCCAGTTCGCGGGGGGATTTGTATCGTTCGGGATAGTTCTCGATCTGCTCGCAATTGTAGACAAGCCCTTCCAGCAGCGCCGAAGCCAGCGGCACCTCGATGTGATCGCCACCCATGCGCTCGCGCGCATTGAGGGCAAACAGCACCGACATTGCACCGAAAGCCGCGCCATAGGCCGAGGCCAGCCCGAGCGGCGTGAAGGAAGGATTGATTCCCATCAGCCTCCGATTGAGCCCCATGTCGGTAAACTGTCCGGTGCGCGCGGCAATAACGGCTTCCCATGCGGCGATGCCGGAAAATTCCGGATCGGTCGAAGCAAACCCAGGCATGGAAAGGGATATGATGGACGGGTTCGCGTCATGAAGCGGCTCAGGTCCAAGACCGAGCCTCGACATCACACCGGGGCGGAAATTTTCGACCACGACGTCGGCACGCCGAACCAGATCAAGCGCTGTCGCAAGTCCGTCGGGCGACTTCAAATCCAATGTCAGGGCACGCTTCCCGCGAGACAGCATGTCGAAGCAGGGGTCCTTCCAGCGTGGCCCGCCGGGCGGATCGATCCGGATTACCTCGGCGCCGAGATCAGCGAGCATCATGCCGACAAGGGGAGCGGCCAGATAGTGCCCGAAATCCAGGACCCGTATGTGGGAAAGTGGGCGGGGTTGCATGGTCTGCAGGCTCCGTATTCCGGTTGTGATCGTCATTATTCTAGGAATACACACAGGTTTTCGGCATACTCATTTTGCCAAATTACGGATCAAATCTGCCAATGAGATCACTCGACGTCTCCATCCTGCTGTTTGATGCCTTTTCCAACATGGTTCTTGCCTGCCTGCTGGAGCCGTTGCGGGTGGTGCGGGATCAGACGGATGCCAAAATCCGGTGGCGCATCCTCACCGAGAACGACAGCATCGTGACCAGTTCCAGCGGGCTGGCCGTCTCACCGGAAATGCCAAAGAAAGAGGCCGGTCCATCCGACCTTCTCCTGCTGATTGGCGGGGACGCATTCCGGGACGCGAAGGCATTGCACAACCGCCCGAGCCTTGAACCTGTGATGCGCGCGGCAACGGTAATTGCAGCCGATACCGGCGCATGGGTCCTGGCTGGCGCCGGTTATCTGGATGGCCACAAAGCCACGCTGCACTGGCAACTTCTTGACGAGTTCAGGGAGGAATTCCCGGATGTCGAAGTGTGTGCTGACCGGCATGTTCAGGATGGCAAGTTCTGGACCTGTGGTACGGCTGCCGCGGCGCTTGATCTGATCCTCGTTTATATTGAAAAGCGCTTTGGTGCATCGGCCTCTTTTGATGCAGCGGCCATGTTCCTGCATGACAATGCGCGGCGCCATGGCGCCTCCTATCCGGCACAGGCGCTCGATCAGGCCGTCTCCCCGAAACTCAGGCAGGTTGTCGGATTGATGGCTGAGGCAATCGAAAACCCGCGCGCAATACCGTCGCTGGCAAAGCAGTCAACGATTTCCGTGCGTTCCCTGCACAGGCTGTTCGTATCCGAGCTGCATACAACGCCGGGACGCTACTACCTGCTTCTGCGCCTGGCACGTGCGCGCGAACTCATGCGCTACAGCGGTCTGGATGAAAACGAGATCGCACTGCGTTGCGGCTTTGCCAATGGAACGACGCTGAAACGCAGCCTGGTCAGAAATTTCGGATCGGGAGTGGGCGGAGGCTGATGGATCACCCGGACCATCTTGAGTGCCGTCGTATACTCCGCTGCAGGGTGCATGAATGACCGCTCTATCAACGCCTGCGACTGAGCCAGGCCGGCGAAGCAAACGGCAACAAGGGGCCGCCAACCCGCAAAATCGCAAAAAAAGGCCCCACAAAACAAAAACCCCGATCTTTCGACCGGGGTTCTGGGTCCTCGGCACAAGGCCGAGGATGACTAATTGTAAGCATTAAAGCCGGTACAGAATCTGATCGGTCCAGAAGCGTTCGAGGCGTTGCAGCGCCTTGTTCATCTTCTCGAACTCGCCATAGGAAAGCCCGCCGACCTTTTCGATCGAGGCGACATGGCGCTGGTAGAGGCTTTCGACGATGTCGGCCACTTCCTTGCCGGATTC
>JAGRLQ010000218.1 GCA_020441735.1 Nitratireductor sp. | reverse complement strand
CAGGTCAACAACGTCCTGTGTTTTCCCTTCATCTTCCGTGGTGCGCTCGATGTCGGCGCCACCGAGATCAACGATGAAATGAAGATTGCCTGCGTCGAAGGCATCGCCCAGCTTGCCCGCATGACCAGCACGGCGGAGACCGCTGCCGTCTATGGCGACGAGGATCTGAAGTTCGGCCCCGAATACCTCATTCCCAAGCCGTTTGACGCGCGGCTGCAACATGTGGTCGCTTCCTCTGTTGCGAAAGCAGCGATGGAAACCGGCGTCGCCACCCTGCCGATCGACGACATGGATGCCTATGAGGAAAGCCTCAAGGCCGCCGTCTTCCGCTCTTCGATGATCATGCGTCCGGTGTTCGAGGCGGCAGCCACCGCCAACCGGCGCATCGTCTTTGCCGAGGGCGAGGATGAGCGCGTCATCCGCGCCGCCTTCGCCATGCTGGAAGACATGACGGACATGCCGGTTCTGATCGGAAGGCCCGAGGTAATCGAGCGCAGAAGCGAGGGGATCGGGCTGCCGAAGAGCTTTCTCGACCGCCTGGAAATCGTCAATCCGGAGGCCGATACCCGTTACCGCGAATACTGGGAAACCTATCATCAGGTGATGGAACGCCGCGGCGTCACGCCGGATATCGCCCGCGCCGTGCTGCGCACCAATACCACGGCGATCGGTACCGTGATGGTCTATCGCGGCGAGGCCGACAGCCTGATCTGCGGCACATTCGGCCAGTATCCCTGGCACCTTGGCTATGTCCGGCAGATGCTGGAAAGCGAGGAATTGCAGCCCAACGGCGCACTGTCGCTGATGATCCAGAACTCCGGCCCGCTGTTCATCGCCGACACCCAGGTCTTTCCGGAGGCGTCGGCTGCCGAAATCGCCGAGATCGTCCGCGCCTCGGCCCGCCATGTCAGGCGCTTCGGCATCGAGCCGAAAATCGCCCTGTGCTCGAATTCCCAGTTCGGCAATCTCGATAGCGCCTCGGCCCGCCGCATGCGCGAGGCGATGGGCATTCTAGATCGGTCCGACTGCAATTTCATCTATGAGGGCGAAATGCAGCTCGATGCCGCCCTCGACCCGGAACTGCGCCAGCGCATCTTCCCCAATGCGCGCTTCGAAGGCAAAGCCAATGTACTGGTCTTCGCCAACTCCGAGGTCGCAAGCGCCGTGCGCAATGCAGTCAAGACGGTGGCTGACGGACTCGAGGTCGGCCCGATCCTGATGGNNGCAACCGCGCCCATATCGTCACCCCTTCGATCACCGCCCGGGGACTGGTCAACATCGCTGCCCTCGCCGGAACGCCGGTGCAGCACTACGCCTGACGGATCACATCACCGGCAGCGAGCGGATTGCATCGAGCAGATCGGAAAGGCTCTGCTCCAGACTTCTGCCGCTGGTATCCACCTTGCGCCCGGCACGGGCATAGGCGACCTCACGGTCGGTCAGAATGGATTTGAGTTCGTCCATCGCCTTGGGATTACCCGCCATGGGCCTTGTGTCGCCCTGCTTCTTGACCCTGGCCATGTGCTCGTCTGGCGCTGCCCGCAACCACACCGTATGGAAGTTTTCCAGCACCATGGAGAAGGTCTGGGGATCGGCGACGATGCCGCCGGCAGCGGCAAGCACAATGGCATCGTTTTCCTCGACAATGCGCTCAACGCCGCGCCGCTCGAGCTGCCGGTAGCCTTCCTGGCCGTACAGCGCGATCAGTTCGCCAATATCGAGCCCGCTCTGCTTCTCGATTTCCTCGTTGAGCTCTCTGAAAGGCAGGCCCAGCCGGTCAGCCGCAAGCTTGCCGAGGGTCGACTTGCCTGCCCCGCGCAGACCAAGCAGGCAAATTCGCCGCGACCGCTTCTCCTGAACGTCATCGGAGGAAAGCAGTTCGTATACGGCATTCTGCACTTCTACCGGCGCCTGCGCGAACAAGCGCGCCAGATGTGCCGGAACCACGATCTCCTCATCCCGCACGAAAGCCTCGACTGGCGTTGAAAGCGCCATCGCAACCTTCTGCAACAAGCCGATGGAAACGTTGCCGCGGCCGGACTCAAGCTGCGCCAGATAGCGCTCGGAAAGCCCTGACAAACGGGCGAGCTCACGTCTCGGCATACTTTGCTCGGTGCGAAAGCGCCGCACGCGCTCGCCCACCCGCAAAATCAGTTCATCCACCGCGCGGTCCATTGCGCCGCTCTCCTGCCCGGCGATCTCCTTGTCTTCCGGGGCATTCTTCTGCAGGCCGCTATCCGTCATGACGGCTCGTCCGTTTTCACGATCAGCGCCTCGATCTTGTCCCGGATGTCCTGCGGTGCGGGTATCTTCCGATGCGCCTCGGCGGCGACAAACACCTCAACGAACTCACCCTCAAAGCACAGGGTTCCGGCCTGCCGTCCCACGACCCGAAAGCGGATCGAACTTTCACCGAGGCGGATTGGCGTCACCTCACAGCAAAGGACATGCCTCGGCGTCACCGGCGAACGGAAATCCATGGAAAGATGCACGAAAGGCCCGCCCACATCCCGGTCAACATTGAAGGCGAACCAGTCGGCACCCAGATGGGCTTCCCACCAGGCATCAATCGCCTCCAGCGCAAATTTGGGGAGATTACCGGTGTAAACGATCTTGGCCGGGTCACAATGCGCCCAGCCAACCCTGATCTCGTAAACGAATGGCGCGGTCATCCCCAACCCGGCTTTACCTTCAATAGGTTTCGACATGATAGCGCCCCTCGCTGCGCATCACATCCCTGATTTCCTTCCAGCCCTTTCCGGTGCTTTCTGCGATGTTCTCAAAGGCTGCCTCGACCCCCTCCTCCATTGCCCGCAGGCCGCAGATATAGATATGAGCCGCCGGATCGCCGAGCAGATCGACGATCTCTTCTTCCATTGCCCGCAATTCGTCCTGCACATAGCGCTTGGGCTTTTCCGCCTCCCGGCTGAAGACCAGATGCTTTTTCAATACCTTCTCCGGCACTTTCTTCAGGGGGCCGAAATAAGGCAGCGCATCCGCCGTGCGGGCACCGAACACCAGCGTCATGTCGCCGGTCGCTCCGCTGCGCTGGCGCTGCATGGTAAATGCACGGAAGGGAGCGGAACCCGTCCCCGTACATATCATCAGCAGCCTGGCAGAGGAATCATTGGGCATCAGGAAGGTCGAGCCGAACGGCCCCGTAACCTGCACCTTGTCGCCTGCCTTGAGATCGCAGACATAGTTGGAGCAGATGCCTTTCTCCTCCCGCTTCACCGTCAGCGAAAAGTTGTTGTAGTTCGGCCGCTCGCCGCTTCGGGGTGAAGAAATCGAATAGAGCCGGGGCAGATGCGAGTTGCCGTTTTCATCGCTACCCGGCGGAATGATCCCGACCGACTGTCCTTCGAGCAGTGGAAACGGCAGGCCACCCGCATCGAGAATGATGTGGCGCACGTCGTGATCGTCATCGGCGGTCAGCCGGTAGTTCCCCTGTACCGTCACTTCTGCAGGCTTGGCAAGCGTGTAGAGGTTGATGCTGGCCTTCGAGGCGCTTGCCGGCGCCTTTGCCTTGCCGCCGGCACCCGCATGGGCTTCGGCCAGCAACTTCGCCATATCATCATCCAGTGCCTCGAGCCCGCTCGCCTCCTCGCTCGCTCCTTCGGCGAACTCCTCCTGGGCTGGCAGTTCCATCCACTCGAATTGCTGGTCAAGCGAATAGGGTTCGCTCACCACCCGCCATTCATCGATCGAACCCGTCGGACAAACGGGAATGCAGTCCATGCAGAAATCGCACTTGCCGAAGTCCACCACCACATTGTCGTCATTATGGGCGATCGCCTCGATCGGACAGGTCATCTCGCAGGTATAGCAGCGGATGCAGATTTCCGGATCGATCAGGTGCTGTTTGACGGGTTTGTTCATCATGCTTCCGGCAGTTCGGGCCAGCCGCTACAAAGCGCCTGGCCGTCAGAGCGTTTGCGATTACGCCATGTGCAGTTTGACGTATTCGAAGTCGCCCGGCTTGTTGTCGATGCCGATCTTCGGCGGCGCGATCCAGCTTGCATATTTGCCCACCTCGTAACAAGGCTTCATCAGCGAGGCGATGAAATCGCCATCGGCATGAGTCGGCAGCCAGTTCTTGACGCCTTCATCATATTCCGCGCCGGAGACCAGCTTGCCCTCGGGATTGAACAGCTTGTCGGAGAAAACGCCGATCTTGCGGTTGAAGGATTCATGCGGCAGCTTCATCTCGAAGTCGATGCCCTCCTTCTCGATGATCTTGTTCCAGCGTGAAACACCGCCCGCCGCATCGCGGGTGTAATCGTCGCGCAGGCGCATGTTGATCGCCGTCAGCGCCGGAACCTCGCGCTGCACCGGCGTGTCGTCCTCGAGCTGCCACACGACATAGGAGTCGTTCTGCAGCTTGTGGTCGTCATCGAGCCGGTGCTCCATGTAGCGGCCCTTGATGCCGGCATTGAAGGAATTGGCCGCATTGGTCGAAACCTCCTGACCGAACAGGTCGAGCGACAGCGTGTAGTGCAGGTTGAGCTTCTTCTGGAT
>JAGRLQ010000217.1 GCA_020441735.1 Nitratireductor sp. | reverse complement strand
GGGAACTGCTTTCCCAGGCGATGACAAACCTGATCGACAATGCACTGAAATACGGCCGACCGGAAAAGGGCGAGGGTCGCATCTCACTGTCGGCTGTCGCGCGCAAGGAGTGGGTCACCATCACCGTGGCCGACAATGGTCCCGGCATACCCGGCGACAAGCACGATGCGGTCAAGGAGCGTTTTACCCGGCTGGACGAAAGCAGGACCAAGCCGGGCAACGGGCTGGGGCTTGCCCTCGTCGACGCAATCGCGAAGATTCACGGTGGGAAACTGGAATTTGGCGACGCGGCTCCGGGACTCGAGGCAAAATTGACCTTGCCTGTGCCGCGCGCATAAACGATCTTGCCGCCGGTTGAACGGTGGGCGCAAAGCGGTTGAATGGCGAAGATCGAAAATTCTCTTTTGGGCAGGCAGACGGATGAAGCTGCGGTAATTGCCGGCTGCGGCGACGGCAGTATCGAAGCCGAAATCCTTGCAAAGCTGACTGAACTGGCGACCGGCAATCCGCAAGCGGGTATGCTGGTCGAGGCATTTCAGTCCGGCAGTGAAGCACTGTCATTTCTCTCCGGTGCTTTTTCCCTTTCACCCTTTCTGCGTGATTGCGCGCTGATTGCGCCTGAAAATCTCTTCCGCGCGCTCAATGGGCCTTTTGATGTCGTTGCCGGCGCCATCACCGCAGAAACGGCAGTGTTGTGGCGCTCTGCCGAAAGCGATGCGGATCTGATGGCCGGCCTGCGCCAGGCAAAAAAACAGATGGCGCTGTGCCTCGGTCTTGCCGATCTCGGCGGCTGGATGGAAGCGCAGGATGTGACGCGCCATTTGAGCCTGTTTGCCGACGCGGCACTTTCTGCTGCTGTAAACTACCTGCTGAAGGCCCAGCATGCGTCTGGCCGCATTGCACTCGCAGATACTGACGATCCCTCGGCCGGCAGCGGCCTCATTGTGCTCGGCATGGGCAAATACGGCGCCTTCGAGCTAAACTATTCCTCTGATATCGACATCATCCTGTTCTTTGACGATGAGCGCCCGGCGCTTGCTGGCTGCGAAGATCCGGTCTCGCTGTTCGTGCGCTTCGCCAAGCAGTTGAACCGCCTGCTGCAGGAGCGCACGGGTGATGGCTATGTCTTCAGGGTGGATTTGCGCCTGCGCCCTGATCCCGGCTCAACACCGCTTGCCATTCCCGTCGATACGGCGATGAACTACTATGCCGCCTATGGCCAGAACTGGGAACGGGCGGCCTTCATCAAGGCACGCGCCGTTGCTGGCGACTTGGAGGCTGGCAGCGCCTTTCTGCGCGAATTGGCGCCCTTTGTCTGGCGTAAATATCTCGACTTCGCCGCCATTCAGGACGTTCACTCCATCAAGCGGCAGATCCACGCCCACAAGGGTCATGGCGAGATCGCCATCAAGGGCCACAACCTCAAGCTTGGTCGTGGCGGCATTCGAGAAATCGAGTTTTTCGTCCAGACCCAGCAGCTCATCGCCGGTGGCAGGCGCGAGCAATTGCGCGTGCGTTCAACCGTGGAAGGTCTGCAACGGCTGCGCGACGATGGCTGGATATCGGCTGACGCCGCCGAGCGCCTGTCGGCTGCCTACTGGTTTCTGCGCAAGGTCGAGCACCGCATCCAGATGGTTGCCGACGAGCAGAGCCACGCCCTGCCGGAGGATGATGCCGGTCTTGAGCGCATTGCGGCAATGATGGGCTATGGCGAGGTGGGTGGGTTCACCGATGCGCTGGTGGCCACCATGCGTGAGGTCGAGCGTTTCTATGCCGAACTCTTCGAACAGGCGCCGCAACTGACCGGGCAGGGCGGCAATCTGGTCTTTACCGGCGACGACGAGGATCCGCAAACCGTCGAGACCTTGAGCCGTCTCGGATTTGAAAAACCCTCACAGGTGATTTCTGCCATCAAGGCCTGGCATTATGGCCGCTATCCGGCGGTCCGTTCTTCGCAGGCACGAGAGATGCTGACGGAAATCACGCCGCAACTACTGGAGGATTTCAGCACTACCGGAAATCCCGATCAGGCCTTTATCGGCTTCGACCGGTTTCTGCAGGGATTGCCGGCGGGTATCCAGTTCTTCGGCATCTTGAAGGCAAATCCCAATCTGACCCGGCTGCTGACGCTGCTGCTCGATGCTGCACCCCGCCTTGCAGACATCATCACCCGCAAGCCGCATATCTTCGACGGGCTGATCGACCCGACTTTCAGTGCAGACATACCCAGTCCGGCAGAGCTGCAGGAAAGACTGAATGCGGCCCTTTCCCGCGCCGGTAGCTATGAGGAAAAGCTTGACCAGGCCCGGCTGTTCGCCGCCGAGCAGCGCTTTCTGATCGGAATCCGGCTGATCAACCGCACCATCTCGCCGCGGCGGGCAGGCGAAGCCTATACCATTCTGGCAGAGACCTTGATCAATGGCATTTTCAACGAAGTGCTGGGCGAGTTCAAACAGCGTCACGGCGGAATTACCGGAGGTGAAATCGCCATTCTCGGCATGGGCAGGCTCGGCAGCCGCGATCTGACGGCAGGTTCCGATCTGGACCTTATCTTTCTCTATCGCCACGACGAGGCGGCCGAGCAATCTGACGGCGACAAGCCGCTTTATGCACAGCAGTATTACACACGTCTGGTGCAGCGCCTGATTACCGCCATGTCGGCGCCGATGGCCGAAGGCCGGATTTTCGAACTGGATTTCCGCCTGCGTCCGTCCGGCAATGCCGGCCCGCTTGCCACGCAGTTCGATTCCTTCTGCCGCTATCAGGCAAAGGAGGCCTGGGTCTGGGAGCGTCAGGCGCTGGTGCGGGCCCGTCCTGTGGCGGGTGATGCGGGCCTGGTCGGTGATCTTGCGAAAAAACTCGGTAAGCTTCGTCAGGTGCGCGGCGATGCAGCAAAAATTGCTGTCGAGATCGCCGATATGCGCCAAACCCTCGATACCGAAAAACCGCCTGAGAACCTCTTCGATGTAAAGCGCGCGCCGGGCGGTCTGATTGACATAGAGTTTATTGCCCAATGGCTGGCCCTGACCGGCAGATTCAGGAATGCTCCGCCGGACAATCCGACCAGCACCATAGATCTGATCGACCATGCCGATCCCGAAGTGATCGACGGCGATGCCGCTAACACGCTCAAGGCTGCCTATGGGCTCTACAACACCGTGCTGCAGATCCAGCGTGTCTGCCTGGACGGTGCCTTCGATCCAGACGAGGAAGGGCTGTCGGGCTTCGTATCGCTGCTGTGCGAGCAGACCGGCCATCCTGCGTTGGCTGCACTCGAACAGGAGCTTGAAGCAGTCCAGCAATCGGTGCGCGCAATCTTCAAGAACTGCATTGGATAAAAAAATCCCCGGACCGCAAAGGATCCGGGGAGCCAGTTGGCAGGGAAGCTCGTAATTGCGTCAGGCGGCAGTTTTCTCCTGTTCCTGTTTTTTCGCCTTTTGTTTCTTCTGATCAGGGTGGCTGAGCGGCAGTTGCACCGAAACGATGGTGCCTTTGCCCTCGCGTGACCGGATTTTTAATTTGCCGCCATGCATGCGTGCCAGCGAGGCGGAAATGGCTAGGCCCAGGCCGGACCCCTTGTGATTGCGGGTCATCTGGTTCTGCGCCTGTTCGAACGGTCGGCCAAGCTTGGAAAGATCGTGTTTGGAGATGCCGATCCCCTTGTCCTCAATCGAAATGCGCAGGCATTTGGAGACGATCCGCGCACGCACGAAAATCTCGCCTCCCTTGTTGGAAAACTTCACCGCATTGGAAAGAAGGTTGAGCAGGATCTGCTTGACGGCTCTGCGGTCGGCATCGATCTCAAGGCCTTCTTGAACCGCTTCGCGTATGGTGATTTCCTTGTTGGCGGCCTCTCGGCTGATGATGCGCAGCGTCTCTTCCAGAATGGTATCGACGCTGACCGGTTCGAAATCGAGGGTGAACCGGCCGGCTTCGATTTTCGACATGTCGAGAATGTCGTTGATGACGCCGAGCAGGAAGGTGCCGCTGCTGTGAATGTCGCGGCAGTATTCGCGATACTTGTCCGAACCGAGTTCGCCGAAGAGTTCTTCCTGCATGATCTCCGAAAAGCCGATGACGGCGTTGAGCGGGGTGCGCAATTCGTGGCTCATGTTCGCGAGAAAATCTGATTTTGCCTGGTTTGCCTCTTCCGCCCTGGTTCTTTCCTTCTCGTGCTTGCCGGCCAGTTCCTCGAGTTGCTTGGCCTGTATCTCCAGCTTTTGTCGTGACTGACTGAGATCGGCGATGGTCGCTTTCTGGCGCAGTTCGGAATCCATCAACTGTTTTTCGTGCCGCTTGATGGCTGTAATGTCGTTGCCCACCGACACATAACCGCCGTCCTGGGTGCGACGCTCGTTGAACTGAAGCCAGCGCCCGTCGCGCAGTTTCACCTCGTAGGAGCGGGAGTCGCCGCTGTCCTTGCCACCCTGGATGATCTCTGTACCTTGCAGCGGGTTACCGGCCTGCTCCATCAGTTCTTCATAGGGCACGCCCGGTACTGCCAGCTCCGGCTTCAGCCCGTGCAATTGCTGGAACTTGGAATTGCACATCACCAGCCGCTTGCGGTGATCCCACAGCACAAAGGCCTCCGACAGGTTTTCGATGGCGTCATGCAGGCGGGTCGAGATGGTACGTGTGCGCCGGCGGATGTTCTCCTGCTCGGTCACATCGATGGCGATGCCGATCAGATGCGGTTCGCCTCGCCGGTTGTGCACTACCTGGGCCCGGATGCGTGTCCACAGCCACTTGCCGTCCTCGTGGCGCATCCTGAAGACCTTGTCGATGGCCTCGGCCTGTTCCACCAGAACCAGATCCGCCACGGAGTAAAGGCTGGTATCGTCTGCATGGATGAGTTCGGCGACCTTTTGGAACCCCAGTATGTTTGCATTGGGTTGGCTCTTGTCGTGGCCGATCCCGAGCAGGGCAAACATCGAATCCGACCAGTAGATACGCCCGCGCGAGATGTCCCAGTCCCAAAGCCCGCACTTGCCTCTGTCGAGCGCGGTTTCAAAACGGTTTTGTGCCAGCAGGTAGATGGAGTCTGCCTCGCGTGCCCGCGCGCTCTGGGCGAAATAGGCATAGAGAATGACCAGAAGAATACTCGATGTGCCGACGAACAGGGAGACATTGGTGGAAACGGCATAGCGCCAGTTTTCCATCATCGGCTCTTTCGGCTGGTAGAGCGTAATGCCACCCAGTCCGTTTGGCAGGATGCGGTGAACCGCCAGTGCCTCTGTGTCGTTTTCCACCACGATTTCCCGGCTGGAGGCGGAACGCCCGAACATGGTCAGAAGATGGGCGTTGCCGACAAGCGAGTGCAGGTTGCGGCCGACATAGCGGCTGACCTGCGGCACGGTGGCGACAATCTTGTGATCCTTGTCGGTAACGAGGATCTGCCGTTGCCTGCCAAGATAGCGTGCGGCAACCGTGTCGCGAAGAATACGCTTGAGGTCTTCCTCGCCTGGCAGTGTCTCGTCACCGGTCAGTTGATCCGAAATCCGCTCTTCCAGCAATTCGGCAATGAAATGCAGTTCGGCACGGTTGGTGTCGATGATCTGCTCGGCGAACTTGTTGATTTGAACCCATCGCGCCACGCCGACGACGGCAAGGAACAGGACGATCAGGACCGGCACGAGCCGGCGCAGGAAGTCCTCCGATGACAACAGGTTCTCATAGGCAGGATGACTGAAGATGCGGGCATAGCCGCCGACGGCATTGCTGGCTGCGCCACTGGTCGAATGGCGCATTCCGCGCCTGCCGGCTGCGGAATCCTGAAATCCGGCGCTCGCTGGGCGGGCGTCCGCATTCGCCATTCAAGGCCTCCCCGAATTGTCTTTGCATCGTTTTTGCCGCAATCGCCAACGCCGCACAGGCGATTCGCTCCACCATGAATCATGTGGAATCCCCTTGTCCAGATCGCACGGGGTGAATTTGCGCGAGAGCGGTGATTTTTCACCTCCCGACGATAAAAGTGAGTCTTTTTTGTAACACTTGCCGGTTGCGGGCCGGCACGCGGGACCTACGAAAGCGTGCGGTCGAGAATCTCGCTGGTATCGCGGGAAAGTTTGCGGCCCTTCTTCAGGCTGCGCAGGGCATCCTGTGCCTTGTTGCGGCGTTCGGATTCCAGCATCCGCCATGAGCGGAAGGCCGTCAGAAGCCGCGCGGCCACTTGCGGGTTGATCGCATCCAGCTTTCCGATTGCCTCGATGATGAAGCGGTAGCCCGTGCCATCGGCCCGGTTGAAGCCGGTTGGATTGCCCGACGAGAACGCGCCGATGACGGAGCGTACCCGGTTCGGGTTGGTCCATTTGAATGCGTCATGGGCAACGAGCCTGCGGCAGGTGGCAACTGCGCTGCGTCCGCTCACGACTGCCTGGGCGGTAAACCACTTGTCGAGAACGATCGGATCGTCACGATAGCGCGCGTAGAATTCGTCCATCGCCTCCTCCGCCTCCGCGCTGCCCTGCATTTCCTGCAGGATCAGCCGGAAGGCAAATTCACGGTCCGTCATGTTTTCCGCCTTGCGGAATTTTTCGACAAGCGCTGCTTCCGCAGCATCACTGTCGGCATGCACGCCATAGGCCAGAAGACAGTTGGCCAGTTCGCGCTTTCCCGCATCCTCGCCGGTCGGCTCGAAATCATGCGGTAATGAAAGGGATGCGGTGATGGTTTCGCGCATTGGCTCAAGCGTTTCCCCAAGCACGTTTTGAAGCGCGCGGCGCGCCTTGTGGATGGCATCGGGATTGATGTTTCGGCCGAGAAGCCTGGCAAGCTCGGTTTCCGAGGGCAGCGTGAGCGCCATGGCTCGAAAGGCCGGCTCCAACCCGTTGTTGCCGGCAATCCGTGCCGCCGCATCGAGGAAATCCTGTTTCCACAAGGGTTTCTTGTGCCGGGCAAGGGACCGCATGGCGGCGAAAATCTGACGAGAGGCGAACAGACGGAACGACTGCCAGCGCATGAACAGATCGCTGTCATGGGCCGCCAGCAAGCCAAGCTCTCGGTCGGAGTGCCGGTAGTCGATCTCGACGGGTGCAGAGAAGCTGCGATTGATCGACAGAACGGGACGTTCGTCGATACCGTGAAAGGTAATCTTCTGCCGCCGCTGGCTGAGTTCGAAGATGCCGTTGTGATCCTCCGCGCCAGTTACCTTTTCCGCCGTCAGATCCTGCTTGCTGACACTGCCCACCAGTCCGATGCCAAGCGGCAGATGCAGTGGCTTCTTGCGCGCCTGATCGGGAGTTGGCGCCTGAGACTGCTCGATATCGACAGCAAACGTCTTGCGGCTGCGATCATACTTGGTGGCAACATGCAGCACCGGCGTCCCGGCCTGCATATACCAGAGGAAGAAGCGGGAGAGGTCGCGCTTCGAGACCGCTTCGAAACAGGCGATGAACGCCTCAATGGTTGCCGCATCGCCATCATGTTTTGTCAGGTAGCGCCGCATGCCTTTCATGAACAGGTCCGGCCCCAGCAGGGTGGCGATCATGCGCACCAGTTCGGCGCCCTTTTCATAGACGGTCGCGGTGTAGAAGTTGTTGATCTCGCGATAGCGGTCGGGGCGCACGGGATGGGCAAGCGGCCCGGCATCTTCGGGAAACTGGTGCGCCCGCAACAGGCTGACATCCTCGATGCGCTTTACCGCGCGTGAGCGCATGTCGGCTGAAAACTCCTGGTCGCGATAAACCGTCAGCCCTTCCTTGAGACAGAGCTGGAACCAGTCCCGGCAGGTGATGCGGTTGCCCGTCCAGTTATGGAAGTATTCATGCGCGACGATGCCTTCGATGCGGGCGTAATCGGCATCGGTCGCCGTTTCCGGGCTCGCCAGCACATACTTGTCGTTGAAGATGTTGAGGCCCT
>JAGRLQ010000216.1 GCA_020441735.1 Nitratireductor sp. | reverse complement strand
TCCACAATGGCGGGGCATCGCTGTCGGCTGCGAGATGAAGCAGGTAGACGCACTGATAGGGAACCGGCACCCCGGCCCGATCAGGTTCCATTGCAGAGAAGACAACGCCGAAACGGGTCTGCTGGCTTTGCGAGGACAGCATGGACTCAAAACTGCGGCCCTTGAGGTGCCTGGTTTCGTCTTCCGGCAATCCGATCAGGCGGGAAAAGTTCCGGCTCCATTCGATCCGGTCGGAACGGATATCCCAGACATAGAATGCCTGTCCGGTTGCTGCGACGATGGTTTCCGCTGCCTCGTGCAGCTTGGCCAGCGCATCGGAAATCCCGTCCGCTGAAAGGTTTCCGGCCGGCTTCTTTCGATCGTCACTGTGCCGTGCGGCGGCGGCTTTTTTGTTTGGCATCTCTGCTTCCCAATATTACTCGAGAGCGATTGTACCCGAGATTTCTTAACATCGCGAAAATCACGAAGGGGAAGCTGGAACGCTCCAGTTCGTCAGTATCCGGCAGCGTGACCGTCCTTGCGCGGGTCGGAGGCGCCAATCAGTACGCCGTTTTCACGGTCAATGGCGACCATTTGGCCGCCGCCATGAGGGCCGCCCGGTGCGGTTTCATGGCCGAGAGTAGCGAGACCGGCGAGGATTTGCGGGGTGAAGCCGGATTCGGCTGCCAGCACGCCATCAGGCCGCCAGAACAGGCGGGGAAAGTCGATCGCCTGTTGCGGATCCATGCCATATTCAAACATGTTCTGCAGCACGTGGGCCTGGCCGGCAGGCTGGTAGGCGCCGCCCATCACGCCGAAGGAAATGGCAGGCAGCCCGTCTTTCAGCACCATGCCGGGAATGATGGTGTGCATCGGCCGCTTGCCGCCACCAATGGCATTGGGGTGGCCTTCCTCGATCACGAAACAGGAGCCTCGGTTCTGCAATGCGATGCAGGAGTTTTCCGTCGTGATGCCCGTCCCGAAACCAGAATAAACCGAGTTGATGAAGGAAACCGCCAGCCCGTCCCGGTCTACAACCGAAAGATAGATGGTGTCGGCATCGGGCAGTTTCGGCAGGGTGATCGCGTTGTTGCGGCTTTCGGGATCGAACTGTTTCAAAAGGGCCTGGGCGGTCTCCTCCGACAGGATGGCTTCCGCCGATGTCTGGCGGGTGGCGGGGTCGCTGACATGGGCATCGCGGACCGCGTAGGCGAGACGGGCAAACTCGATTGACTGATGGAAGCGTTCGGCTGATTGCGGATCATGCTGCCTGCCGCCTGCCGTCAGCAGATTGAGAATGACAAGAGCCGTTATCCCCTGGCCGTTGGGCGGGATCTGCAGGACTTCGTGATCCCGATAGGCGGTGCGGATCGGTTCCACCCAATCGGCTTCGCAGCTGGCGAGGTCTTGCTCGCTCAGAAATCCGCCCAGCGCCTGGACCGTCGATGCGATCTCTGCGGCGATCTCGCCCTGATAGAAGGTATCCGCACCTTCTTTGGCGATACGGGAAAGGGTTTGACCTAGGGCTGGAAGGCGGATTTTCTGACCCACAGATGGTGCTGTACCGTCAAAAAGCAGATGTTTGGCAGCGCCGGCGTCGGCCGCAAGCTTTGCCGTGAGGGTTTTCCAGTCATGGGCCACACGCGGGGCGACGGGAAACCCGCCTTCGGCATGATCGACGGCGTCGGCAAACAGGCGTGCCCAGTCCATGCTGCCGAATTTCTGATGAAGCTTCTCCCAGCCGCGCAGGGCTCCCGGTACGGTTACCGCATGGGGCGAGGTATCCGGGATTTCTTGGATGTTGTTTTCAAGATACCAGCTGAGGTCTGCGCCTGCCGCCGCCCTGCCGGAGGCATTGAGAGCATGGATGGCACCCGATGGTTCGCCGACAAATGCGAAGCAGTCGCCGCCGATCCCCGTCATGTGCGGCTCGACCACGCAAAGCGTTGCTGATGCTGCAATTGCCGCATCCACTGCATTGCCGCCTTCCCGCAACACGGTAAGCGCAGTGGTGGTGGCAAGGGGGTGAGAGGTTGCCGCCATGGCGTTGGAGGCATAGACCGGCGAGCGGCCGGGTAGGTCAAAGGGTCGGGACATCAGATTTCTTGAAAACCGGTTGTACAAAAGAAGTGTACACCATATGCCTGAGAGAACGCCCGGTGCAACCGTTCCGGCTCTCCTGAATAACACTGGATTGGAAATCGATGTCTATGCTCACACTTGCCAAAGCCAACAAAGTCATCCGGACCGCTTTCGCCAAGGCGGAAGAACTGGGCCTGAAGCCGCTTGCTGTCTGCGTTTACGACGCAGGCGGTGCTCTGAAGGCGTTCCAGTCCCAGGATGGGGCCTCGATTGGCCGCTTTGCCATTGCCGGCGGCAAGGTCAGGGGAGCGCTCGCCACTGGTACCGGTTCGCGCTGGCTCAATGCCCAGGCTGAAGGCCGGCCGCATTTTCTTGCCGGCTTGGCTTCGGTGGTGGAAGGCGGTGTCGTTCCGGTGCCCGGTGCTGTGCTGGCGCTCGACAAGCGCGGCAATATCGTAGCTGCCGTAGGCATTTCGGGCGATACGTCCGACAATGACGAAGCCTGTGCTATTGCAGGGATTGAAGCCTGTAGCTGGCAGGCCGATACCGGCGCCTGATCCTAGTACCCGCTGCCGACGGAAACATCGCGGGTTGCCGAGCGGATCGATACCGAGAACCCGGCGATCACGTCGACAAAGGCGATCACCATCAAAATGAAGAACACCGCATGGGCTGCGGAAGGTACCAGCAGGAATTCAACCAGAAAGGCGACGAACACGAAGGTCGACAGCAAATGGTCGATGATCGAGTTCGCGCCGATGCGGGTCGATTTCATGATCTCGACGAACAGCAGCAGCAGGGCAAAGGTGATCATCAGTTCGCCCAGCGTCATGACCCAGGTCGCGCCGGACAACATGCCTAGCGAGAAAATCTCGTTCTGCCAGACATCGGTGCTGCCGGAGGTCGCGGTGATGCCGAGGGCAAGCACGTTGTAGACGATGAAGGGGATGATCATCAGGGGAATGTTTGCCAGCATGCTCTGTTCCTGTTCGTTGCAGCAATTTGTGGGAATCTAGCCCATGCTGCCTATGGAGCAAAAGGATTTCCCCGATTTGCGGCAACAAAAAAGGCCGGTTTCCCGGCCCTTGATGTTCAAAATGCGCTGAATGCTCAGATGTTGTCTTTCGGCTCCAGGATCTGGCGGCCGCGATACATGCCCGTTTTCAGGTCGATGTGGTGCGGACGGCGCAGTTCGCCGGAATCCTTGTCTTCAACATAGGCAGGCTTTTTCAGGGCATCAGCCGAACGGCGCATGCCGCGCTTGGAACGGCTAATCTTGCTCTTCGGTACAGCCATGGTCTTGCTCCATCTTAATTCCGCTCATGGACCGGTGTGCTCCAGCCGCGGAATTTCATCTTGTTCGGTCATCGGAAAATGGCGGATCCAGCTAAAAGCCCGGCATTTCAACAGCCAATGGATCCCGGCAACCTTGTCCGGCGCGGCTTATACTAGCCTCAAGCGGTTTTGAGAAGGGGGCGCGGGCAATTTTTTGACCCCTTTTTGACTCTGGGCAAACGGCTCATTCCAGGCATTTGACATAGGCGCCGGATCGCTGGCCGCGTTTTTCGATCACACCGGCAAGCCGGCTGAGCGATTTTGTCGGTTTCGCCGGATTGCGTTCCTTCGGATTGGGTAGGGAAACCGTCAGCAAAGCGGCCTGGCGGCGGGTCAGTTTGGCGGCAGGCCGGTTGAAGTAATGGCGGCTGGCCGCCTCGATGCCAAACACGCCCTCGTCGAATTCGGCGATGTTGATGTAAATCTCGAACAAGCGTTTCTTCGACCAGACAAGATCGGCAAACACCGCATAGGGGATTTCGAAGACTTTCCGGATGAAGGAGCGCTGCGGCCAGAGAAACAGGTTCTTGACCGTCTGCATGGGGATCGTGCTGGCGCCGCGCGGTTTTTCGCCTTCCAGTGCGTCGCCGATCACGGCATTGAGTTCGGCAAGATCGATCCCGTAATGGGAACAGAACTGTCCGTCTTCCGACATGATGACCGACTGAAAGACGAAAGGCGAAACATCCTCCAGCCCCACCCATTGCCGGTCCACCGGCTTGCCGGTAAGCGCCCTGCCCGCCATCAGGGTTGAGACCGGCGTTGTCCCCGGCAGGGCATAGACAAGGGTAAAGGCTACCGGAAGAAAGAGCAGGATCAGGACAAGTGCCAAAGCCGTACGGAACCACCGGCTGGCAAAAAGCCGTTGCCGCAAAGTCGTCTTGCCGGGGTTGCTTGTTTTCCGTGCCATGAGGGTGCGAGCGATCATCCCCTGTAAGATTTTTGATTGGCTCTACAGTGTGAAAGGCACGGAATCCAGCCCGGAAGGCTTGCAGTGTTCCCGGCCTTCCTGCAAATGCGTGGGGTAGAACGCATGTTTGCGACAGATGGTTTCATGGATGATTTCCAAAACAGGCTCCTGGCTTCCGCCGACCGGATCAGCGGTGCACTGGATGCTCTGCTTGCGCAGCAGCCCCGGGAAGGGGAGATTTCCCGGCCGGAACGGTTGATGGCAGCGATGCGCCATGGGGCACTTAACGGCGGAAAACGGCTGAGGCCGTTTCTGGTGCTGGAAAGCGCTGCCCTGTTTGGCGTCGAAGAAGCCGATGCCATGGCGGCGGCCCTGGCGCTGGAATGCGTGCATTGTTATTCGCTGATCCACGACGATCTCCCCGCAATGGATGATGACGATCTGCGTCGCGGTCAGCCAACCGTTCACAAGGCGTTTGACGAGGCAACCGCCATCCTTGCCGGTGACGGGTTGCTGACGCTGGCCTTTGAATTGCTCGGCAGCGCGGCCTGTCACCGGGATGCTGGCGTCCGCAGCGAACTGGTGGTCGAGCTGGCAAAAGCAGCAGGGCTGGGCGGTATGGTTGGCGGGCAGATGCTCGATCTGCAGGCAGCTGAAGATGCGCCGGATGAAGCAGCCATCCGCATGCTGCAGGCGATGAAGACCGGTGCGCTGCTGCGCTTTGCCTGCGAGGCAGGCGCCATACTGGGAAGCGCCTCGCCGTCGGACCGAGCCACCTTGCGGGCATTCGGGGAGAAGATCGGCCAGGCCTTTCAGCTTGCCGATGATGTTCTCGACGTCGTTTCGAGCGATGAGGCCATGGGCAAGCGGGTCGGCAAGGACGAGGCGATGGGCAAGGGAACGCTAGTTGCCATTCTCGGTCTGGAGCAGGCGAGGCAGCGCGCAGACGCGCTGGTTGAGGAAGCCGAAGCGCTGCTGTCGGGTTTTGGCGATCGTGCAGATGTGCTCAAAAGCTGCGCCCGTTACATTGTTTCCCGGCAGCAATAGGGTTCCCCGCCAGCAATAGAGAGGTTGGAAACAGCTCGCCCGGCGCTACTCGCTTGCCAGCTTGCGGCGCATCTCGTCGACGATGGCGTCTGACACCACGCGAATGCGCTCAAGACGTGCATAGTCCTCATGGACGATGAAATAAAACGAGCGCGTAAAGCTGATTTCGTTTTCCAGCACCTTGCACAGTTGCGGGTACTGTCTGGCGATGAAGTCGTGGATGATGCAGACGCCGCCGTTCCTCAGTGTTGCCTCGAGCTGCACATGCACGCTGGTCGAGGTCAGATGCGGCTTGATGTCGGGGCCAAGCAGGGGAATGTAGTCGAGTTCCTTGTCGTAGATCAGGTCCGGGACATAGGCGATGCCGCGCAATCGCTTGAGATCCTCAACCTTTTCGACCTTCGGGTGGGAATCGAGATATTCCTGCGTGCCGTAAAGATGCAGCGTGTAATCGGTGATCTTGCGGTATTTCAGACGGCCTGAAGTGGGGGCCGATACGGCGATTGCGATGTCCGCCTCTCGCTTCGACAGTGAAAACGTGCGCGGCAGGGCAACGATCTGCAGTTCGAGCTCGGGGTGTTTGCGGCACAATTCGATGGCGATGTCCGTCAGCATGTAGGAAGCAGCGCCTTCCGGCGCGCCGACCCGCACAACGCCTGAGATCATCTGGTTCTGGCCGCCAATTTCGGCCTGGGCATGAATGGCGCTCGATTCCATCGCTTCGGCGATATCGACGAGACGCTGACCGGCATCGGTCAGGCTGTAACCCTGCGGTGAACGGTCAAACAGGTTGATGTTGAGGGAAGATTCCAGGGCCTTCATGCGCCGTCCGACCGTGGCGTGATCGACGCCAAGCTGCTGGCCAGCCTGGCTCAGCCTGCCAGTGCGGGCGACCGACAGAAAGAAGCGGTAATCGTCCCAGTTCATGGTGCCTGCCCTCCACCCCGTTCCTGCCCGGAAATCTGGCTTGGGGAATCCCTTGCACTGGATGTACCGGACCGGCTTTGTGTGCGTATATGCACAACAAGGAAGAAATTTCCAACATTGTCTGGTTTTTTTTGGGCTGATACCCTGCCCAAAAAACCGGCACTAATACTTTTCACGTTTCAGCAGAAACGGTCTCAGTTTCCATTCTTACGGAGGAGTTTCAGAGGATGCGCAAGATCGGGCATTTCATCAATGGCAAGATGGTTGAGGGCAAAAGCGGCCGCTATGCCGATGTCTTCAACCCTGCCACCGGCGAGGTTCAGGCGCAGGTTGCGCTGGCCACAACGGAGGAGTTGAACGAGGCCGTTGCTGCAGCCGCAGCCGCCCAGGAGGGCTGGGCTGCAACCAATCCCCAGCGCCGCGCCAGGGTGATGATGAAGTTCGCCGAACTCATCAACCGCGACATGGACAAGCTGGCCGAAGCGCTTTCGGCAGAACACGGCAAGACGCTGCCCGATGCGCGCGGCGATGTGCAGCGCGGCCTTGAGGTCATCGAGGTCTGCATGGGCGCGCCGCAACTGCTCAAGGGCGAGTACATGAACGATGGCGGCCCGGGCATCGACCTGTTCTCGATGCGCCAGCCGCTGGGCGTCGTTGCCGGTATCACGCCGTTCAACTTCCCGGCCATGATCCCGCTGTGGAAAATGGGCCCTGCCCTTTCCTGCGGCAATGCGATGATCCTGAAACCCTCCGAGCGCTGCCCGACCGTGCCGCTGATGCTGGCCGAACTGGTTCAGGAAGCCGGTCTTCCCGATGGTGTGCTTCAGGTCGTCAATGGCGACAAGGAATCGGTTGACGCCATTCTCGACAACGAAACCATCCAGGGTGTCGGTTTTGTCGGCTCGACGCCGATTGCCCAGTACATCTACGGACGGGCGGCCAATAACGGCAAGCGCGCCCAATGTTTCGGCGGCGCGAAAAACCACATGATCATCATGCCCGATGCCGATCTCGACAAGGCAGCCGATGCGCTGGTGGGTGCTGGCTATGGTGCTGCCGGTGAGCGCTGTATGGCGATTTCCGTAGCGGTTCCCGTTGGCGAGAAGACCGCGGACGACCTGCTCGCGCGTCTGCTGCCGCGGGTCGAGAAGCTCAAGGTCGGCCCCTACACGTCCGGCGAAGATGTCGATTATGGTCCGCTGATAACGGGTGCTGCCAAGGAACGGGTCAAGGGCCTGATTTCCTCTGGCATCGATCAGGGTGCGAAGGCGCTCGCCGATGGACGCGATTTCTCGCTGCAGGGCTATGAGGACGGCTTCTTTGTCGGACCTACCCTGTTCGACAATGTCACGCCTGACATGGACATCTACAAGGAGGAGATTTTCGGACCGGTGCTGTCGACGGTTCGTGCCTCTTCCTATGAAGATGCGCTGAAGCTGACCATGGAAAACGAATACGGCAACGGTACGTCGATTTTCACCGCCGATGGCGACACGGCGCGCGATTTTGTAAGCCGGGTCAATGTCGGCATGGTCGGCGTCAACTTCCCGATCCCCGTGCCACTTTCCTACTTCACCTTCGGTGGCTGGAAGAAATCGGCCTTCGGCGATCTCAATCAGTACGGCCCCGACGCCTTCCGCTTCTATACCAAGACGAAGACGGTCACCGCCCGCTGGTTCTCCGGTATCAAGGAAGGCGGCGAGTTCCACTTCAAGGCAATGGACTAAGGATACCGGAAGGCGGGCAGATGCCCGCCTTTCTGCATTTCAGAGGAGGAACCCCGGGTGGATTTCGCACTTAGCGAGGAACAACAGGCCATTCAGGAAATGGCCCGCGCCTTTGCCGAAGACAATCTGGCGCCCAAGGCGCTGGAATGGGACGAGACCGGCCATTTTCCCGAGGATGTGGTGCGTTCCGTCGGCGAACTGGGTCTTGCCGGCATCTATGTCCGCGAGGATGTCGGCGGTTCAGGTCTTGGCCGTCAGGAGGCGGTGCTGATTTTCGAAGCACTGGCCCATGGATGCCCGTCGATCGGCTCGTTTATTTCGATCCACAACATGGTCGCCTGGATGATCGATCAGTTCGGAACAGAAGAGCAGCGGCAGACATGGTTGCCGAAACTCTGCTCGATGGAGCTGATGGCCAGTTACTGTCTGACGGAGCCGGGTTCGGGCTCCGATGCTGCCGCGCTGCGCACGCGGGCGGAGCAGGACGGCAACATGTGGAAACTGAACGGCGCCAAGGCGTTCATCTCCGGCGGCGGGCATTCCGATCTCTATCTCACCATGGTGCGCACCGGCGAAGACGGCCCGAAAGGCGTTTCGGCGGTGCTGGTCGAAGATGGAACGGCGGGTCTTTCCTTCGGTGCCAATGAGCGCAAGATGGGCTGGCGGGCGCAGCCGACCTCGCAGGTGCAGTTCGACGACTGCAAGATCCCGGCAGACCAACTGCTGGGCGAGGAAGGTGCCGGGTTCAAATACGCCATGGCAGGACTTGATGGCGGACGACTCAACATTGCCGCTTCCGCGCTGGGGGCTGCGCAATCTGCACTGGAAAAGGCACTGCAATATGCCCAGGAGCGCAAGGCATTCGGCAAGCATCTGGCGGATTTTCAGGCGATGCAGTTCAAGCTCGCGGACATGGAAACCCGGCTGCAGGCTGCCCGTGCCCTGCTCTACAAGGCGGCCTGGAAACTCGACAACAAAACGCCGGATGCCGGGAAGTTCTGCGCCATGGCGAAGCAGTTCGTCACCGATGCGGCATTCGAAACCGCAAACGACGCACTGCAGATTCATGGCGGCTACGGCTATCTTGCCGATTACGGGATGGAAAAGATCGTCCGCGATCTGCGCGTTCACCAGATTCTCGAAGGTACCAACGAGATCATGCGCATGATTGTCTCACGGGCCCTGCTGGCGGCGTAAGCGATGGCGCTGGATGACGATATCTCGATCCGCCAGACCGGTAAGGTTGGCCGCATCACCCTGACGCGGCCCAAGGCGCTTAACGCGCTGACCTACGAAATGTGCCTGGCAATCGAGAAGGCTGTCGACAAGTGGGTTGAGGCCGATGAGATCGATCTCGTGCTGATCGACGGCGAAGGAGACCGTGCCTTTTGTGCCGGCGGCGACATTGCCGATCTCTACAATTCCGGCAAGGCGGGCGATTATGGCTTCGGTCGCAGGTTCTGGTCCGATGAATACCGGCTCAATGCGAAACTTGCCAATATGGCCATTCCCTATGTCGCGTTGATGGACGGGATCACCATGGGCGGCGGTGTGGGGATTTCGGCGCATGGCTCGGACCGGATTGTTACCGAACGTTCGATGATTGCCATGCCCGAATGCGGCATCGGGCTTATCCCCGATGTGGGCGGCAGCCGGATTCTGGCGACGGCTCCCGGCCGTCTGGGCGAATATCTCGCCATGACCGGTTACCGCATGGGGCCGGGTGATGCCGTACTTGCCGGATTTGCCGATGTGCAGATGGATAGCGCCGACAGACAGGCGCTGATCGCGCGGATCGAGGAAGCCGGTGATCTGTCGGTTCTGGGAGAATTTGCCGGACCCGCCGAAGCACCGGCCCTTGCACCGCATCTGGAAGCCATCGACGCTCATTTCAGCAAGGACAGCGCGCTTTCCTGTGTTCAGTCGCTGGAAGCCGATGGCAGCGAATGGGCACAGCAGACAGCGAAGCTGATCCGCCGCGGATGCCCGCTATCGGTTGCCTGCGCCTTCGAGCTCATCCGCCGGGTGCGCGCGGCGCCTTCCATCGAAAACGCGCTGAAGGAAGAATACCGTTTTACCTACCGATCCATGTCGGATGGTGAATTTGTCGAAGGCGTGCGGGCGCAGATCATCGACAAGGACCGTAATCCGCAATGGCGGACCGCGCCGCTGGAACAGGTGACGCCAGAACAGATTGCTGCCATGCTGGCGCCCCTTGGCGAAACGGAATTGGTGCTGTGACGGCAAACCCGACAGGCATTGCTCCCGTCTTTCTGGTGCGGGACATGGAGGAAAATATTGATTTCTGGTGTTCCAGGCTGGGATTTCACGTTGAGCGATATGGCGAACCAACCAATTTTGCGATTGTCCAGCGTGGCGAGGCCAGAATCATGCTTGCATTGGCAAGCCCATCTGCAGCGCTGGTCCCAAACTGGCAGATCAGCGAGAAGACATCGAACGCCTTCATATGGGTCGACGACGTGAGGGCGATATATGAAGAGGTTATGGAGCGCGGTGCACCAATAGACTGGTCACTTTATGAAGCGCCGTGGGGTGGGTTGGAATTCGGCACACAGGATCCGGAAGGCAGGGATATCGCTTTCGGACAGATTCTCAATGGAGACGAAAAATGAGCATTATTGGATTTATCGGGCTCGGCAATATGGGCTTGCCGATGGCTGCCAACCTGAAAAAGGCCGGACATGCCATCCAGGCTTTCGATACGATTTCCGAGCAGCTTGAAAAGGCGAAGGCGGAAGGCATGGAAATCTGCGCTTCTGCCGCCGATGCGGCGCGGGGTGCGGATATCGTCATCACCATGCTGCCCAATGGCAAGATCGTTTCCGCCGTCTACAGCCAGATCGTTCCCGCAGCGACCAAGGGTGCGCTGCTGATCGACAGTTCGACCATCGACGTTTCGACGGCAAAAAGCCTGCACGGGCAGGCTGGCAGCGCCGAACTGCTGTCGCTTGATGCGCCGGTGTCGGGCGGTGTCGGCGGCGCCACGGCCGGATCGCTGACCTTTATGTGCGGCGGCAGCGAGGCGGCGTTCGAAAAAGCGAAGCCGGTACTCGAGATCATGGGCGGCAAGATCATCCATTGCGGCGAAGGCGGTGCCGGACAGGCAGCCAAGATTTGCAACAACATGCTGCTGTCGGTGTCGATGATCGGTGCGTGCGAAGCCTTTGCGCTTGCCGAGAAACTCGGCCTTTCGGCCCAGTCGGCCTTCGACGTGATATCGACCTCGTCGGGCTATTGCTGGTCGGTCAATGCCTATTGCCCGGTGCCGGGTGTCGGGCCGACATCACCTGCCGACAACGACTACAAGCCGGGTTTTGCCGCCGAACTGATGCTGAAAGACGCTTCGCTTGCCCAGCAGGCGGCAACCGAGGTGGGCCAGGCAACGCCGATGGGCCAGTACGCGGCCATGCTCTACAAGCACTTCCTCGCCAATGGGGGCGAAGGCAAGGATTTTTCCGGCATCATCGAATATCTCAAACGCGCTGAACGGGGGAATGCCTGATGGCTCTGGTCGAAACGAAAACCGAAGACGGCGTCGGCGTCATCACCGTCAACCGGCCCGATGCGCTCAATGCCGTCAATTCCGAGGTGATGGACGGCCTGCTTTCGGCGGCTGCGAAATTCGATGCCGATCCTGCAATCGGCTGCATCCTGATTACCGGCGAGGGCAAGGCCTTCATCGCCGGTGCCGACATCAAGGAGATGCAGGAAAAGTCCTATATGGACATGTTCATGGCCGACAAGCAGGCGGGTTGGGAAGGCTTTGCAGCGACCCGCACGCCGATGATTGCCGCCGTCAACGGTTTTGCGCTGGGCGGGGGCTGCGAGATCGCCATGATGTGCGACATCATCATTGCGTCGGAAAAGGCAAAGTTCGGCCAACCGGAGATCAAGCTCGGCGTCATTCCCGGCTGGGGCGGGTCGCAGCGGCTGACGAAAGCCGTCGGCAAGGCAAAGGCGATGGATCTGATCCTGACCGGGCGCATGATGGATGCCGAAGAGGCCGAACGTTCCGGCCTCGTTGCCCGGGTCGTTGCCCATGACGATTTGATGAAGGAGGCCATGGAGGCGGCAAAGGCAATTGCCGGCTTCGGCAGCCCGTCGGTGCTGATTGCCAAGGAAGCGGTCAACCGGGCATTCGAAACCACCCTCAATGAAGGACTGCGGTTCGAGCGGCGGGTATTCTATTCGCTGTTTGCCACCGAGGACCAGAAGGA
>JAGRLQ010000003.1 GCA_020441735.1 Nitratireductor sp. | reverse complement strand
TCAAGATGGAAGTGCCGGAAATCTATGACGGCGTCATTGAAATCCGGTCGGTTGCCCGCGATCCGGGCTCACGCGCCAAGATCGCTGTGATCTCGAACGATTCGTCGATCGATCCCGTCGGCGCCTGCGTCGGTATGCGCGGCTCCAGAGTTCAGGCGGTTGTCGGCGAATTGCAGGGTGAGAAGATCGACATCATTCCGTGGTCGCCCGATGCAGCCTCCTTCATCGTCAACGCGTTGCAGCCGGCGGAAGTCACCAAGGTGGTGCTCGACGAGGATGCCGAGCGCATCGACGTTGTGGTGCCGGATGATCAGCTCTCGCTGGCCATCGGCCGCCGCGGCCAGAACGTACGTCTCGCCTCGCAGCTTACCGGCTGGGAGATCGACATCATGACCGAGCAGGAAGAGAGCGAGCGCCGCCAGCAGGAATTCGCGGAAAATACCGCACGGTTCATGGAAGCGCTCAATGTCGACGAGATGGTCGCACAACTGCTGGCTTCCGAGGGCTTCGGCTCAATCGAGGAAGTCGCCTATGTGGATGCCGACGAAATCTCGACCATCGAGGGCTTCGACGAGGAGACTGCCGAGGAACTGCAGGCGCGTGCCCGCGAGTTCCTGGACAAGCTGGAACAGGAACTGGACGAGGAGCGCAAGGCACTCGGCGTCGAGGACGCGCTGAAGGAAATCGACGGACTTACCACGGCCATGCTGGTTACCCTCGGCAAGAACGACATCAAGACGCTGGAAGATTTTGCCGGCTGCGCAGTCGATGATCTTTGCGGCTGGATCGAGCGCAAGGATGGCGAGGTGCAGCGCTTCGAGGGTGCGCTCGACGAATACAAGGTTTCGCGCACCGATGCCGAAGCCATGATCATGCAGGCCCGCATCATGGCCGGTTGGGTAACCGAGGAAGAACTCCTCGCAGCCCAGCAGGCCGAGGAAGCGGAAGCTGCCGGTGAAGGTGAAGAAGGCGAGGCTGCCTCTCCTGCGCCGGAAGCTGTGGCTGAAGCACCGCAAGTCTGACACCGGCCTGAGACGATGGCGCGGATACGGCAGTGGATCGGAAGGGTTGAAAATGGCCAACAGCCGAAGCTGCATCGTGTCGCGCCGGGAAATGGAAAAGGAAGCGCTGCTGCGCTTCGTTGCCGGGCCTGACAACCGTATCTATCCGGACCTGAAGGAAACCCTTCCGGGCCGGGGGGTCTGGGTGGAAGCCCGGCGAGCATGCGTCGAACAGGCGGTGGCGAAGAACCTCTTTGCCCGCAGCCTGAAGGCACAGGTAACGGCGGAAGAAGATCTGGCGGATACCGTTGGCCGGTTGCTTGCCGACCGGGCGATACAGGCGCTGGCGCTTGCCCGCAAGGCAGGCCTGGTGGTAACCGGCTTTGTAAAGGTCGACGGCACGATACGCTCGAACCAGGCAAGCCTGCTGTTTCACGGCAGCGATGCGGCCCAGGACGGACGCCGCAAACTGGCGCAGGCGATTACGTTCGTGCGCAAGATGGGCGGAGACGAGGTGGCGGTCTTCGACTGCTGGACTTCCGCCGAAATGGGCACGGCGCTCGGGCTTGATGCTGCCACCCATGCGGCAGCCATGGAAGGTGGCGCAACATCGGCACTCAGGCGTGCCGTCGAAAGATGGCTTGCCTATGAAGGCAAGCCGGCAGGAAACGGGCCGGAAAACGGCCATGCAGCCACCGCCGGCAAAGGCGGCAGTGGCGATCTAAATTGAAATTGGACTGGATTTTTGCCGGTTAAAGGTTCAAAAAGCGCGCGACATCCAGTCCGGCAACGGACCAACAGGACACAGACTGTTTTATGAGTGAAGAAAACAACGACGAAAAGCTCAGCGTGAAACCCAAGAAAACGTTGAGTCTTCGTGGTGGCGGCGTCTCCCAGGGCACCGTCAACCAGAGCTTTTCGCGTGGCCGCACGAAATCGGTGGTGGTCGAGACCCGCAAACGGCGCATCAACAAGCCGGGCGAGGCGCCGAAACCGGCTGAGAAGGCGGCGGCACCCGTTGCCGCGCCAACACCTGCCGATGACGCTGCCAGCAACCTGTCGCAGGGTGAGATTGAAGCCCGCCGCCGGGCGCTGGAGGAAGCCACCGCACGCCAGGGCGAGGAAGCAGCCAAGGCAGCGGAGGAAGCCACCAAACGCGCTGAACTCGACGCGCGCCGCAAGGCCGACCGCGAGGAGCAGAAGCGCCGCGAGGAAGAGGCTGCCAAGCGCGAAGCCGAGGAACGTACCCGTCAGGAACAGGAAGCTGCAGCCGCCGCTTCTGCAGCCCAGGCTGCCGCTGACCCAGATGCCGTTCGCAAACCCTCACGCGAAGAGCCCAAGCCGAAGGAACTCAAACCCTTCGAGCGCAAGCGGTCGACGGAAGAAGACCGCACCCCTTCGCGGCCCAAGGGCGGCGATGACCGCCGGCGCACCAAGCTGACGCTGACCAATGCGCTCGACAGCGACCGTGGCGGTAGCGGGCCTTCACTTGCCGCCCTGCGGCGGCGCCAGGAAAAAGCCAAACGGGCAGCGCTCGGCCAGACCGGTCCGCGCGAAAAGATTTCACGCGAGGTTACCTTGCCGGAAACGATCACCATTCAGGACCTTGCAGCCCGCATGTCGGAGCGCTCGGTCGACGTGATCAAGTACATGATGAAACAGGGCCAGATGATGAAGCCCGGCGATGTGATCGATGCGGATACCGCCGAACTGATCGCCAGCGAATTCGGCCATTCGGTCAAACGCGTTTCGGAATCCGATGTGGAAGAAGGCCTGTTCGATGCACCGGACAAGCCGGAGAGCATGGTTGCCCGTCCGCCGGTCGTTACCATCATGGGCCATGTCGATCACGGCAAGACCTCGCTGCTCGACGCCATCCGCAATGCCAATGTGGTGAAGGGCGAGGCCGGTGGCATCACCC
>JAGRLQ010000019.1:6390-12428 GCA_020441735.1 Nitratireductor sp. | reverse complement strand
ACTGCTCGCTGCAGCGCCGCCATCAAAAGGTAATTGAGGAAGCGCCTGCCCCCGGCATGACGGAGGAAATGCGCGCCGCCATGACGTCTGCTGCCGTCACCGCGGCAAAGGCCATCGACTATTCCGGTGCCGGCACCATCGAATTCATCGTTGATGGCTCGAAAGGCCTGAAACCGGACGGTTTCTGGTTCATGGAGATGAACACGCGCCTTCAGGTCGAGCATCCGGTCACCGAGGAGGTAACCGGCATCGATCTGGTCGAATGGCAGTTGCGGGTGGCGGCAGGCGAGGAACTCCCGGCAAAACAGGAGGATATCCGCCTGGAAGGCCACGCCTTCGAGGCCCGGCTCTATGCCGAGGATGCCGCGAAGGGCTTCCTGCCGGCAATCGGCACACTGCACCACCTTTCCTTCGCCGAAAACGCCCGCATCGAGACCGGCGTCGGGCAGGGGAGCGTCATTTCGCCGTTCTACGATCCGATGATAGCCAAGGTGGTGACCAGGGGAAGAAACCGCGATGCCGCGCTGCAAATGCTGCATGCCGCATTGCGGCATACCCAGGTAGCGGGTACGGTGACCAACAAGGCCTTTCTTTCTGCGCTTTGTCTGCATGAGGACTTCGCAGCCGGAAAGGTGGATACCGGTCTGATTGGCCGCGATCTGGAGAAACTGGTTCCAGAACCCGCCTATTCAGAGCAAGCACTTGTTTCTGCTGCACTATTTCTTGCAGCAAGGTCACCTGAAACAATGACTGATAATCCGCTTGACGCGATGGGCGCCTTTTCGCTTTGGGGTGAGCGCAGTGAAATCATTCATCTGGAACAGGCAGGAGAGCGCCATTCTCTGGCGATTTCGACGGCAGACGGTCGCGACTGGTCATGCCGCACATTGAGTGCGGCATCAGGTGCGGCATGGACGGCAACGCTGCTCCACGGAGACTTCCAGGCCAACAGGCTGCAGATCCTCCATGATGGAAAGGAAATTGCAGCAAGCCTCGCCCTTTGGCCGGGCCATCTTGCCGTTTTCCTGGGTGACGAAACCCATGAGTTTGCCTTACCGGACCTGCTGGAAGCCGATGCAGGCGAAGAGGTGGGGGCGGATGCCATCATTGCCCCTATGCCGGGCCTGGTGAAGAAGCTTTCGGCCAAATCGGGACAGAAAATCGCCAAGGACGATCCGCTGATCGTTCTGGAGGCGATGAAGATGGAGCATGTTCTCGCCGCCCCGCGCGACGGTGTGCTTGCCGCCGTCAATGTTGCCGAGGGCGATCAGGTGGTCGACGGCACGGTGCTGATTGCGCTGGAACCCGAGGATGGGGAGGCAGCAGTTTGATTACTCTGCATCACTGCCATGAAGCCCGCTCCATGCGAACACTCTGGCTCTTATATGAAATGGAACTCGATTTCGAACTGAAGGTCTATCCCTTCGGCAAGGAGTTGCGGACGCCCGAATACCTTGCCGTCCATCCCCTGGGCCGGGTACCCTGTCTTCAGGATGAAGATCTGATCCTGTTTGAGACTGGCGCGATTACCGAATATCTCGTTGAAAAATATCCCGAAAAGGACCTGGGCCGGCTGCCGGGCAATGCCGAGCGCCCGCATTGGCTGCAATGGCTCCATTATGCGGAAACCGTGGCCGTGCACGGGGCGACCCTTACCCAGCAGCACATTGTCATCTATGAGGATGCCGACCGGTCGCCCCTGTTGATGAAGCTCGAGCGCCGCCGGCTGGAAAAGACGCTGGAAGTGCTCGATAACCAACTTTCGGACGGGCGCGAATACCTGCTGGAAAGCGGGTTTTCCGCTATCGACACGAATATGGGCTATTCGGTGCACATTTCGCGCTATTTCACGCCTTTGGCCGCCTTGCCGCATCTTTCTGCCTATTATGAGCGGCTTTCGGCGCGGCCGGCCTTCCAAAAGAGTCTGCCGGAAAAACCCGCAATCTATAATAAGCCGTTTTACGACCTGCCGCAGGAAAACAATCGATGACGGAAAAAGTCACCATTTTCGAGGTCGGTCCCCGCGACGGGTTGCAGAACGAAAAGCGTCTGATCCCGGCGGAAGACAAGATCCGGCTGGTCGATCTGCTGTCGGATTGCGGCTTTACCAAGATCGAGGTGACATCGTTCGTCTCCCCCAAATGGGTGCCGCAAATGGCCGATAATGCTGAGGTCATGGCGGGGATCACCCGCAAGCCGGGCATTTCCTACGCCGTGCTTACCCCCAATCTGAAGGGTTATGAAGCGGCCAAGGCGGCGAAAGCCGATGAAGTGGCGATCTTCGCTTCGGCGTCTGAAGGCTTCTCCAAGGCCAATGTGAATGCGACTATTGCCGAGTCGCTGGAGCGCTTTGCCCCGATCGTCGAAGCAGCGAAACGCGACGGCATGCCGGTGCGCGGCTATGTTTCCTGTGTCACCGACTGCCCGTTCGACGGACCAACGCCGCCGGCCATGGTGGCGCGCTCCGTCGCCTATTTGCGCGATGCGGGCTGTTACGAGGTCTCGCTTGGCGAGACCATCGGTCATGGCACGCCGGAAACCATCGATGCCATGCTGGAAGCCGTGTTGCAGGAAATGCCGGCAGACAGGCTCGCCGGTCATTATCACGATACGAAGGGCCGGGCACTCGACAACATTGCCGTCAGCCTCGAGCGCGGCTTGCGTACTTTCGATTCCAGCGCCGGAGGGCTGGGCGGTTGCCCCTACGCGCCGGGTGCGGCAGGTAATGTAGACACCATGCGGGTGATCGAAATGGTGGAGGAAAGAGGCTTTGACACCGGCATCGACCGTGTCAGGCTGGCGGAAGCGGCAGCCTTCGCGCAGTCGCTTCGCAGTTGAGGAGTAAGGCAGTTGTTTGAGCCGGTGTTGAACGCTGAAGAGGTAACAACCTATGTTCGCGAGGTCTTCAGCGAGGCCGATGTCTATAACTGGCAGGTAAAGGAAGTCCGCCCTGGCGGCATTGCGGTCCTCATGCAGACCGATGAAGCCCACATCCGCCCCGGCGGCACGGTTTCCGGCCCGACCATGTTCGCCCTTGCCGATATCACCGCCTATCTGCTGATTCTGGCCCATATCGGCAAGGTGGCGCTCGCTGTCACCACCAACTTGTCGATCAACTTCCTGAGCAAGCCTGAACCGGGTCTGCTCGAAGCCCATGGCCGGTTGGTAAAGCTCGGAAAGCGCCTCGCAGTTTGCGAAATTCACATTTACGGGCCGGATCGCGAAACCATGGTGGCGCAGGCAACGGCCACCTATTCGATCCCGCCGCGCTGATTCTCCCGCCCTCCGGTTCCGCTACGCCGAAAAAACAGTCATCAACTCGGCGGCAGTCAGCGCGGCGATGACTTCAGGCCGCTTGTCGGCAATCTTCGTGCCACCGCTTGCCGCAGCGCCGATGGGGCAGGTCAAACCATCAGCGAGTTTCGCATCGTATCCATTGTCCGTGAGCCATCTGGCAAACACTGCGCGCTTCGTCTTTGAACCGATCATGCCGACATAGGCGGCATCGCCGCGGCGAAGCGCCTCCGCTGCGATCAGAAAGTCGAGATCGTGGGAATGAGTCAGCACCACAAAGGCCGTGCCGGGCAGGGCGTCGCGTACCGCTTGTTCGGGCATGGCAAGACAGGTGGCGGTGATTGCCTCCGGCAAGTCAGCCAGGCTTTCCGGCCGGACATCGACCAGTTGGGTCTCGACAGGCAACAGGGCCAGCGCCCAGGCCAGCGCCCTGCCGGTATGTCCGGCACCATGAATCTGAACGTGGTTTTGCCCGCCGCCTGCCTGCTGCGTCAGCCGGGCGAGCGCCTCCGTCGACAGCGCCTCGAAACGCAGTCTGACATTACCGCCGCAGCACTGGTTGATTTCCGGTCCGAGCGGCACGTCCTGTTCGGCGGCACTTGCCTGACCTGTCTCCAGCATTTCCCGCGCCTTGCCGGTCACCAGCCATTCAAGCTGCCCGCCACCGATCGTGCCGAGAACGTCCGCGAGCGTTACCACCATCCAGGCGCCGGCATCGCGCGGGGTCGATCCCCTTGCCTCGGCCACGGAAACCAGAATTGCTTTTTCGCTCTTTTCCAACAGGGTAAGCGCCTGTTGTGCCAATCCGTTCGGTTTTTCGGTCGTCATCCTGATCACTATGTTTGCTGCGCCGGGGCCAGAACTTGGTTGCTTGTAGTGCAAACGGCAAGTGATTTCCGGTTGGGCGGTCCACTTGCCTTGCTCTTGCCGGATCGCTGCAATATCCCTCGAACGGGCCGACTCGAACCGGACGGGATTAAATGCAGCAGGTTTTATCCATTCTTGCAGGCGTTGTTGCAGCCTTCCTTGCGGCCACACTGGTCGCCCAGGCACAGGACGGCGCATCCATTGATCGCCAGTTCCGTCAGTGGCTGCAGAACGATCTCTGGCCGGAAGCGCGCGCCAAAGGCATTTCCCAGAAGACCTTTACGGCAGCCTTCGACGGCGTGACGCCCAATCTGAAACTGCCGGACCTGATCCTGCCCGGCAGCAGCAAGAAACTCGACCGCAAACAACGTCAGGCAGAGTTTCGTGCGCCGTCGGCCTATTTCGCCGAAAACATCATCGGTGCGGTCGCGTCGGGCGGCAAGCGGCTGCTCAGCCGGCATGGCGCCACGCTGGCAAGGGTGGAGCGCCAGACGGGCGTACCCGGTCGAATCGTCGTGGCGATCTGGGGCCGGGAGTCGGCCTTCGGCAAGGCAAAGATCCCGCACGATGCCTTTGAGGTGCTCGGCACCAAGGCCTTCATGGCTACCCGCAAGGATTATTTCCGCAAGGAAGTGCTGGCCGCCCTTGAGATGGTGGAACGCCACGGTGCGCCACCCCGCGGCCTCAAGGGTTCATGGGCCGGTGCACTCGGTCAGCCGCAATTCATGCCGTCCTCCTACCTCGCCCACGCCCGCGATGGCGATGGTGACGGCAAGGCCGACATCTGGCGGTCAGAGGCCGACACCTTCGCCTCCATTGCCGGCTATCTGGCCGACAAGGGCTGGGTAACGGGCCGCGACTGGGGGTTTGAGGTCACCGTGCCGCCAGCGGTTTCCTGCGCGCTCGAAGGGCCGGACCAGGGCCGCAGGATCGCCGATTGGGTGAAGATGGGCATACGCCGCATCAACGGAAAACCGTTTCCCCCGCACGAAGCAGGATCGGAAGGCTATCTGATGATGCCGGCAGGCCGCTACGGCCCCGCCTTTATCGTTACGCCGAACTTCTACGTGCTCAAGGAATACAACGAATCCGATCTTTATGCCTTGTTCGTCGGCCATGCCGGTGATCGGATGCAATATAATTCACCGCCGTTCAGCGCCGGGTGGCAGCGCGTCGATGATCTGTTGCGTTCCGACATCGCTGCCATGCAGCGCGGCATGGAGAAACTTGGTTACGACGTTGGCGGCGCCGATGGCCTGCCGGGCTTCAAGACCCGGCGTTCGATTGGCGACTGGCAGGCGAAGAATGGCATGAAGCCGACCTGCTTTCCCGACAGGCAGTTGGTCCAGCGCCTGCGGTAACGCCAAAATCCCTGCGGCAACGCCAAATTCATTGCCCTCGTCCGAATTTCGAAAGAATCTCGGCGAAGCCCCTTGCCGATACACCTAGCCTGCGTCAAACTGATTTTCAGGGAGGACCGGTCGACGCTCGTCGGCTGGCATTAGGGCAGACGCTTTTGGGCTGGGAAATCGGTCCTCCGGCTAACAGCTGTTTCTTGTGTGGAGGATTTTCATGTCAACAGTGAGCATGACGGTCAACGGCAAATCCGTTGAGCGGGAGGTGGAGGACAGGACGCTTCTGGTCGAGCTCCTCCGCGAGCACCTGAATCTGACCGGAACGCATGTGGGGTGCGACACCTCCCAATGCGGTGCCTGCGTCGTGCATGTGGATGGCAAGGCCGTCAAATCCTGCACTATGCTGGCAGCCCAGGCTTCCGGCAGCGATGTAACGACCATCGAGGGACTGGCAAAAGGTGACAAGCTTCACCCGATGCAGCAGGCCTTCAAGGAAAACCACGGTCTGCAATGCGGCTTCTG
>JAGRLQ010000019.1:0-6369 GCA_020441735.1 Nitratireductor sp. | reverse complement strand
TCATGACGGCAGTCGACATGGTCAATCGCCACAAGGCCAATGGCGGCGGCAAACTCTCGGAGGAGAAAATCCGCGCAGAACTGGAAGGCAATATCTGCCGTTGCACCGGTTATCACAACATCGTCCGCTCCATCGAGGCGGGTGCCAAGGGCATGCGGTAAGCCCGCCCGGTGAATAGCCAGTAGCGAACAGACGATCAGGAACATCATCGGAAAGGGCAGGCGAATTAACAGCAAGCAAGGATAAATGGCAGGTCATCTATCCTACTCGCAATTCGCCATCTGATTTCCGGCCAAGGAGGAGAGACATGGGAGTAGAGGGTATCGGCGCCAGGGTGCTTCGCAAGGAAGACCAGCGTTTCATCACCGGCAAAGGCAAATACACCGACGATTTCAAGATTGCGGGCATGCACCATGCCGTCTTTGTCCGCTCGCCCTATGCGCATGCGAAGATCAAGAAGATCGGCAAGTCGAAGGCCGAGAAGATGCCGGGCGTCGTTGCCGTGCTCGACGGCAAGCAGCTTACCGGTGACGGCATCGGCAACATCATCTGCGGCTGGATGATCCACTCCAAGGATGGTTCGCCGATGAACATGGGCGCATGGTCGGCGCTGGCGACGGAATTCGTGCGTTATGTCGGCGACGGGGTTGCCGTGGTCATTGCCGATACGCTGGAAAACGCCAGGGCTGCGGCCGAAGCGGTGGACGTTTCCTATCAGGAACTGCCGCATGTGATCGAGGCGACGGAGGCGCTGAAGAAGGGCGCACCGCAACTTCACCCCGAGGCGAAGAACAACCTGATCTATGACTGGGAGATCGGCGAGAAAGCTGCGACCGACAGCGCCATCGCCGGTGCGGCTCATGTCACCGAAATGGAAATCACCAATAACCGGCTGGTTCCCAACGCCATGGAGCCGCGTGCGGCGCTTGCCAACTACGATGTCGCGGAAGACCATTTCACGCTCTACACCACCAGCCAGAACCCCCATGTGGCCCGGCTGGTGCTTTCGGCCTTCTATCAGGTCGCGCCGGAGCACAAGCTGCGGGTGATCGCGCCGGATGTCGGCGGCGGCTTCGGTTCGAAGATCTACATCTATCCAGAGGAGATCGTCTGCCTGTGGGCTTCCAAGCGCACCGGCGTTCCGGTGAAGTGGACGGGCGAGCGCACCGAGAGCTTCCTCACCGATGCCCATGGCCGCGACCACGTCACCAAGGCAAAGATGGGCTTCGACAAGAACGGCAAGATTGTCGGTTTCTCCGTCGATACGGTTGCCAATCTCGGTGCCTACATGTCGCTGTTCTCGTCCTCGGTCCCGACCTACCTTTATGCGACGCTGCTGTCGGGCCAGTACAACATCGCCAACATCCATTGCAACGTGCGCACGGTCTATACCAACACCGCGCCGGTTGACGCCTATCGCGGCGCAGGCCGTCCGGAAGCGACCTATGTGGTCGAGCGCATGATGGAAACGGCAGCCCGTGAAATGGGCATGGAACCGGCAGAACTGCGGCGCAGGAATTTCGTCAAGGCGTTCCCGCACCAGACACCGGTGATCATGTGCTACGACGCCGGCGACTACAACGCCACGCTTGATGCGGCGCTGAAGGCTGCCGATTATGACGGCTTCGCCAAGCGCAAGGCATCGGCAGCCCGCAAGGGCAAGCTGCGCGGCATGGGACTTTCCTGCTACATCGAGGCCTGCGGTATCGCACCGTCGGCAGCCGTCGGTTCGCTCGGCGCCGGTGTCGGGCTCTGGGAATCGGCGGAAGTACGCGTCAACCCGGTCGGCACGGTGGAAATCCTCACCGGCTCCCACAGCCACGGTCAGGGCCACGAGACCACGTTCACACAGCTGGTTTCCGAGCGCTTCGGCCTGCCCACCGACAATGTGCAGATCGTCCATGGCGACACCGACAAGGTGCAGTTCGGCATGGGAACCTACGGCTCGCGCTCCGGCGCGGTCGGCATGTCGGCCATCGTCAAGGCGCTCGACAAGGTGGAAGGCAAGGCGAAGAAGATCGCCGCCCATCTGCTGGAAGCCGATGAAGGCGACATCGTCATCGAAAACGGTGAGGTGAAGGTTGCCGGCACCGACAAGAAACTCGGCTGGCACGAGGTCTGCCTTGCGGCCTATACCGGGCACAACCTGCCGGAAGGCATGGAGCCGGGCCTGAAGGAAGGGGCGTTCTACGATCCCACCAACTTCACCTTCCCGGCGGGCGCCTATGTCTGCGAGGTGGAGGTCGATCCAGAAACCGGCAAGACGGAAGTCATCCAGTTCGTTGCCGCTGACGATTTCGGTACCATCATCAACCCGATGATCGTTGAAGGTCAGGTCCATGGCGGCATCACCCAGGGTCTCGGTCAGGCAATGCTGGAAAATGCCGTCTACGACGACAACGGCCAGTTGCTGACGGCAAGCTACATGGATTACGCCATGCCGCGTGCCGACGATGTGCCGAGCTACAAGCTATCGACGCATGAAACCGTCTGCCCGGGCAACCCGCTCGGCATGAAGGGCTGCGGCGAGGCCGGCGCCATCGGTTCACCACCGGCGCTGATCAATGCGATCACCGATGCCATCGGCAACAACAACCTCGCCATGCCCGCCACGCCGGCGCGTGTATGGTCGGCAATCAACGGCTAAGGGAGGCACGCCGAAATCGCACGTAGAGCGAAAGCGATGCGCAAGATTTCGGCCAGAGGAGAAGTCTTATGTATGCTACCAACTATCATCGCGCTTCCTCGCTGAAGGATGCCCAGGCACTGTTCAAGAAGGCAGATGACGGCAAGTTCGTCTCCGGCGGCCAGACGCTCCTGCCGACCATGAAGCAGCGGCTGGCGGCCCCCAGCGATCTTATCGATCTGCGCCATGTCAAGGATCTGAAGGGGATCAAGGTCTCCGGCAAGAAGGTAACCATCGGTGCTGCCACCACCCATGCGGAGGTGGCAACGAACGAGAAGCTCGCCAAGGCCTGCCCGGCGATTGCGTCACTCGCCTCCCACATCGGCGATCCCGCCGTGCGTCATATGGGAACGATTGGCGGCTCGATCGCCAATAATGATCCGGCGGCCGACTATCCCGCCGCCATGATGGCGCTCGATGCCACCATCCATACCAACAAGCGCCAGATTTCGGCGGACAAGTTCTTCAAGGGCATGTTCGAAACGGCGCTGAAGGATGGCGAGATCATCACGGCGGTGGAATTCTCCGCGCCGAAAAAGGCTGCCTACAGCAAGTATCCGAACCCGGCCTCGCGCTATGCCATGTGCGGTGTCTTCGTTGCCGATCACGGCAAGGGCGATGTCCGCGTTGCGGTGACGGGTGCCGGCAATGACGGTGTCTTCCGCCACAAGGCGATGGAAAAGGCGCTCGCCGCCGACTGGTCGCCGGAAGCCGTTGCCAGCGCCAAGGTGAACGAGGACGACATGCTGTCCGACATTCACGGCAATGAGGCCTATCGGGCCAACCTCGTGCGCGTCATGGCCAAGCGGGCTGTAGCTGCCGCAGGCTGAGGCCGGGCCATCTCTCAATTGAAAAAGGCTGACGGAAGTTTCCGTCGGCCTTTTGCTTTTCTTGTGCTGTGGGGTTTTGCCCGCTGGCAAATTACCAGGACAGCGTCTTCACATTTGGATCGAACAGGATCGATTCAATGGTCGCCCAGTCCCCCATGGTCACCCCGTCGATATAGTCGGCCTTGGTCAGTCCGGCCGCCTTGGAGCAGGCTTGGCACATGATGACCATGCCGCCATCCTTGATGAAGGCAGTGAGCATGTCCTGGATCGACATGTTGCTGTCGCGCATCAGGCCATGCACATGGGAAGCCCGCTTCTTGTCGGCGAGATAGACGGCGCGGACATTCATCCAGATGGTGACCGGCGAATGGCCGTTCTTAAGGGCCTTTTCGTGGGCAAACAGGATCGCTTTGGCGGCAGACCAGGTGTCGTCGGTCGTCAGGTTGATGAACAGGCCAGGCTTGCCGGTCTGGGCGTTTGCACCAGCAGCGCCTTGAAGGATGGCAATGGCGGCAAACAGCATGATGACGGTATTTTTGAGCATTTTCATTGGATTTTCCTCAAACGAAACTATCGGCGGGGAGCAATCTGCTTCCGCCATTGAACAGGTTGAACAGCGGCCCGCTGGTAACGGGCCGCAGAAGCTGTTGACAGGATTGGCTACTGGGTCTGGCTGGAGTGGTTCATCTTGCCGTGATTCATGCCGCCCGGCTTGACGACCTCGACATTGAAGTCCAGTTCAATCGTTCCGGCCTTTTCGAAGGTGAGCGTCACCTTGCGTTTTTGACCTTCCTCAAGCTGCTCGCCGAGTTTCATGAACATGACGTGATAGCCGCCCGGCTTGAGGGTGACCTCGCCGCCGGCGGGGATTTCGAGACCGCCCTCGACCTCGCGCATTTTCATAACGTCGTTTTCCATTTTCATTTCATGGATTTCGACCTTGCCGGCAAAGTCCGCCGAGCCTGCAATCAGGCGGTCAGCCTCACTGCCCGTGTTGCGGATCACCATGTAACCGCCGGAGACCGGCGCGCCGGGCATGGTGGCGCGGGCATAGGGATGATCGATTTCAAGAGGCCCCAGCTTGTACTCATGAGCGAAGGCAGAGGCGACCAGCAGCATGGTAACCGCAATGGTCGCGAGGATTTCCTGTGTAACGTGTTTCATAATCTGATTCCTTTGCGCAGCAGGATCGATACCTGCCGCATTGCTTTCATTCCGGTCATCCGCCAAAGCCGAAAGGCTCGGCGTATTTCCCGGTCGGTCGTCTGTTGGAATCAGGCGTAGGGCGGCGCGCGGGCCGGATTGCCGTAGCCCGTCAGCAGGACAGGCACAGCCTCGTCGTGCCGCAGCACGGTTGTGATTGGTTTCAGCCGGATGGCCTGAAGAACCGGAAGCCCGTCCAGCGAATGGCTCGCAGAGGCAATCCGGCAGAATTCGCAGGCACCACCATGGTCGGCGTGATCGCTGTCGTCGCCGTTTATGCAGACATCCAGAACGGTTCCGTCCGGCAGAACGTAACGCGCCTCGGCGGGCAGGCTGCCGTCCGCGTCGAGCGGCATCGCACGGTGCGCGAACCCGGTCATGACCAGGGCGATCATGACGATAGACAGCACCCACCAGGTGCGGCCTTTGCCTCCCGGCTTCAGCGATAGGGGTTGCAGCCTTTTCATTGCGCCATTTACGGCCTGGCTGCAGCGAAAAGCAATGTGCGAGTTGAAATGTGGCACTTGGCCGCTATCGTCACGGCACGGTCGGGCCAGCCGTTCAGGGAACAATTCCCTTGGCGATAAGCTGATTGGTGTTGATCAGCTTTTCCTTGTAGTTGCGCGCGAACGAGGCATCGATCTCCCGCCGGATTTCAGGATTGCGGCTGAGTATCTTCGAAAGCACATTCGCATCGATGCACCATAATTGCGCCTGGCCGTTCACCACGGTGGTTGCGCTGGCCGGTTCGCTGTTGAGGACCGTCATTTCCCCGATGAAATCGCCCTGGCCGCACTCTGCCACTTTCTTGCCGTCAACCATCACATCAACCACACCGCGCGCGACATAGGTGAGCTTTCCGGCATTCACGCCTTCGGTGGTGATGACAGTTCCGTCGCCTGCTTCCTGCCAGCTGCCGTGGTTGAGCAACTGCCGCGATTGTCCCCGGGCAAGACCCGGGAACTTGCCCAGCACGAACGCCAGTTCATCGTCGGAAAAGCGGGCATTGGTATTCTTCCAGTAGAGGATCAGCAACTGGACGATGTTGACGGTTACCAGCAGCGTTTCCCAGAAGACACCGACGGGATCGCGCAGCCACACCCAGTCGTAAANNTGGCGGTAAGTGCCGAGGCGATGACCAGCATCCGCAACAGCGAAAGCCGGTTCATCAGCATGGAGATGACCAGCAGCAGATAGGACAAATGGCCGACCAGGCCACCCGCCGACAAGGCGGATTCGAGAGAGAGTTCCATGAGACCGTTTGATTGGCGGGTTCTGACCGCAAAGACTTCCGGAGCAATCGGATACGCAAATCCGCTGTCAGTCAAGCAGCGAATTACATTGGACAAAAAGCTTTGACGGTTGACGGCAATCGCCAAACCCGGCCAGAGGGGCCTAGCCGCAAACAGCAGCCTTGGCGGCCTCGTATTCACGCTTCAGCCGGTCCACCAGTTCTGCGGTGGAACTCACGGACTTGACGGCGCCGATCCCCTGGCCGCAGCCCCAGATGTCGCGCCAGGCTTTCGCCTTGGACCCGCCACCCGAGCCGAAATCCATCTTCGACGGATCGCTTTCCGGCAGATTGTCCGGGTCCATGCCCGCATTGATGATCGACTGCTTGAGGTAGTTGCCGTGCACGCCGGTGAACAG
>JAGRLQ010000215.1 GCA_020441735.1 Nitratireductor sp. | reverse complement strand
CACATCTGCTGCTCGCCGCCCGAGGTGTAGCCTGCCTGAGACTTGCGGCGCTCTTTGAGCCGCGGGAAATAGCGATAGACCATCTCCAGATCGTCGGCGACCGCACCGCGCCCGTCAGTACGCGTATAAGCGCCGGTGAGCAGGTTTTCCTCGATTGACAAGTGGCCAAAGCAATGGCGGCCTTCCATCACCTGGATGCAGCCGCGTTTGACGAGATCGGCCGGTGCCAGTTCCTGGATTTCCTCGCCCTTGAAAATGATGTTGCCCTTGGTGACCTCGCCGCGTTCGGCACGTAGCAGGTTGGAGATTGCCTTCAGCGTCGTCGTCTTGCCTGCCCCGTTGGCGCCCAGGATCGACACGATGCCGCCCTGGGGAACGGTCAGCGAAACCCCCTTCAGAACGAGGATCACATGATTGTAGATGACCTCGATGTTGTTGACCTCGAGCAGCGGTGCACCGCCGGCAGCATCCTTGTCAGCTTCAGGTGTTTCTTTCAGCATGTCGGTCTTTCTACTTGGCTCACCGGTTCCGGGTATTGGAAACAGACAGGCATTTGTCCTGCCGGTTTCGAAGACCTGTTCGGGATGGCTGGCACCGGCGGAAACCGCCGGTGCCGTTGTCTGATTGGCTTAGTTGCACTCACGCATGGAAATGCTGTTTTCCTTGGCGAATGCGTCGGAGTCTTCAGCGATCAACGGATCGATGACTTCGCGGTCGGACGCGATCCAGTCGGTTACGACAGACCATGTCTTGGACGAAGCATCCCACTGCTGAACCTTGCCGACGCCAGAACCGCCGTGATTGGCGCAGGAGACGGAGAACTCCGGTCCGAAGTCCGGCAGGCCGAGCGAGGTCATCAGATCGGCGGTGACGTTCAGCGCCTCCATGCCGTCACGCATCTGGGCGGCGTTGATCTGAGCCGTGCCGTGGATTTCCTGCGCCTTCTTGGCTGCCTCAACAGCAAGCAGGGCAGCATACATGCCACGATTGTAGAGGACGGTGCCCGGATTCGTACCATCGCCTGCCGCCTTGCCGGCGTCATAGACGTATTTTTTCAGATCCTCATAGATCGGATAGCTCATGCCGGGGTTGGCGAGTGCCAGGGCCTTGTAGCCATTGGCGCCATCACCGGCCGGCAGAACGTCGTTCTCAGAACCCGACCACCAGATGCCGATGAAGTGGTCCATCGGGAAGCGGATGTTGGCGGCTTCCTGAACGGCGACGGAGTTCATGACACCCCAGCCCCACATCAAAACCCAATCGGGACGTTCGCGGCGGATCTGAAGCCATTGCGACTTCTGCTCCTGACCTGGATGGTCGACCGGGATGGCGTTGAAAGCGAAGCCATGCTTCTTGGACAGTTCCTCAAGGGTGCGGATCGGCTCCTTGCCATAGGCGGAGTTGTGATAGACCAGCGTGATCTTCTTGCCGGAGATATCGCCGCCTTCCTGATCCATGATGTGCTTGACCGCGATCGAGGCACCATCCCAGTAGGTTGCGGGATAGTTGAAGATCCATTCGAACACCTTGCCGTTGGCGGCAGACGTGCGGCCATAGCCCATGGAGTGGACCGGAATGCCGTCGGCGGTCGCCTTGGGGATCAACTGATAAGTGATACCGGTTGAAAGCGGCTGATAGACCAGCGCGCCGGAACCGATGCCCTTGGTCGACTCATAGCACTCAACGCCTTTTTCGGTGTTGTAGCCGGTCTCGCATTCCGGGTTATCGATCATGACGCCGCCAATGCCGCCATCGCGCTCGTTGATGAGCGTCAGATAGTCGGCATAGCCATCGGCGAACGGAATGCCGTTCGGCGCATAGGGACCGGTGCGGTAGCTGAGCGAAGGGAAGACCAGTTCGGCAAGGGCCGGGGTCGCTCCCATCGTGACAGCCACGGCAGCGGCCAGCAACATGGACTTCATTTTCATGTCATATCCTCCTGGGGTTTTCAGACACTAAAATTAACCTCTCCTCCCGAGAGGGCATTTCGGCAGGACCCAACCCTAGTACGGGAAGGGCCACAACCGCAATTTCTCCTTGGTCAGCCGCCAGAGCTGGGCAAGACCGTGGGGTTCGACGATCAGAAAGAACACGATCAGTCCGCCGATCAGCATGATCTGGATATGGGCGGCGAGGTCGGTCGGCCAGCCGAGCGAGTTGACCATGATGTTTTTCAAAAGCACCGGCAGCAGCACCAGGAAGCCGGCACCGAGGAAGGAGCCGACGATGGAACCGAGGCCGCCGATGATGACCATGAAGAGCACAAGGAAGGACTTGTCGATGCCGAAGGCTTCGGTCACTTCCGCAGCGCCCAGATAGTTGGCGAAGAACATGGCGCCTGCCATGCCGATATAGAAGGACGATACCGCAAAGGCTGAAAGCTTTGCCCGGAGCGGCGACACGCCGATGATTTCGGCGGCGATGTCCATGTCGCGGAT
>JAGRLQ010000018.1 GCA_020441735.1 Nitratireductor sp. | reverse complement strand
TGATCTGGTCGCCCGATGCCGCAGCGCTTTACGGTCCGGTGCCGGAACTCAAAAACTACTGGTGCTGCAACGGCATCATTCCGGGCTTTTCCCAGTCGGGCGGCCTCGGCTCCATGCTGGCGCAATGGATCGTCGAGGGCGAACCCGAACTCGACATGTTCCCCTGGGATCTCGCCCGCTTCGGCCTCGACTGGACACCCAAGACCTTCGTCAAGGCAAAGGTCATGGACAGCTATTCCCACCGCTTCAAGATTCACTTTCCTTACGAGGAGCGCGAGGCGGGCCGCCCGGTGCGCATGCGCCCTGCCTATGAAAAACAAAAGCAGCTCGGTGCCGTCATGGGTCTCAACTATGGCTGGGAGCACCCGCTGTGGTTTGCCGGCGAAGGGCGGGACGCATGCGAAACCTATGGCTTCGAACGACAGGACTGGTTCAACGAGGTCAAGCGCGAATGCGCAGCGCTGCGCGAAAATGCCGGCGTCATCGACGTTTCCAACTTCGCCAAATACGAGATCAGGGGCAAGGGCAGCCGCGAATGGCTCGACGCGATCGTCGCCAACAATGTCCCCACCGAGATCGGCCGTTCCTGCCTGACGCCCATGCTCGGCGTGCGCGGCGGCATTGCCGGCGATTTCACCATCACCATGCTGGATGACGACCACTATTACATGGTCGGCTCCGGCATCGCCGAACGCTATCACCAGCGCTTCTTCAACATGGTGGAGCGGCCGAAGGAAGTCTCGTTTACCTCGCAGACTGCCGCCAGGACCGGCTTCAACGTTGCCGGGCCGAAATCCCGCGAACTGCTGCAGCGCCTGACCAATGAGGATTTGTCGAACGACAACTGGAAGTTCATGCGCTCCAAACGCCTGACGGTTGCAGGCGTCGACGCCATCGGTCTGCGAGTCTCCTTCACCGGTGATCTCGGCTGGGAACTCTATTGCCAGGAAGCCGATCAACTGGCGTTGTACGAGTCGCTGCTGGAGGCAGGCCGCGATCTCGGCGCAATCCCGGTCGGCGGGCGTTCCCTGCTCTCGCTACGCGTCGAAAAGGGCTATGGCTCCTGGAGTCGTGAGTATTCACCGGAATACTGGCCACAGGAAGTCGGCCTCGACCGGCTGATCAAGGATGACAAGCCCACCTTTCTCGGCCGCGATGCCTGGATGAAGCTGAAGGAAAAAGCGCCGCGCGAAAAGCTGGTGATCTTCGAGGTCGAAACGCCGAACAATGCCGATGCTTCCGGTGGCGAGCCGGTCTTCACCCCGGACGGCAAACCGGCAGGCCGCGTCTCTTCCGGCGCCTACGGTCATTCCGTCGGCAAGTCGCTGGCGCTCGGTTTCGTCAGAACGGAACTGGCTGAACCCGGCAGCGAGTTCGACATCGCCATCCTCGGTCTGCCCCACCGCGCCAAACTGCTCTCCGAAGCGCCGTTCGACCCGAAAGGCGAGCGGTTGAGGGGTTAGTGCTCCCCCTCGCATAACGCATGATCGGCCAGCGCGCGGATGATGTGGCATTCACCCACCTTACCTCCGCCCCGGCAACTGGCAGCAATCCGATGCAATTCACCGGCCAGCCGCGTCAACCGCTCGATGCGGGTTTGAACCGCTTCCAGATGACTGCCGGCAATCTCATGCGCCTCACTGCAAGCCATGTCCGGATTTTCAGAAAGCCGGGCCAGATCGCGGATCGCCTCGATGGAAAGCCCGAGATCGCGAGCATGCCGGATGAAGGAAAGCCGCTCGAGTTCAACGCTTGAATAACGTCGCTGATTGCCCGCCGAACGCTCGGGGGCGGAAATCAACCCCATCTGCTCGTAATAGCGGATGGTCGGCACCTTGACGCCGGTACGCATGGACAATTCGCCAATCGACAACATTTTTCGATTTTCCTCTTGAACCTATAGCTACTAGAGACATTAGGTTTAGAGGAACCGATTGACAAGATGCATGACACCAGGAGCAGAACCCTTGGGCGCAGGCCACCACCATCATCACGACGAAGCGATCTTCGAGGGCATGTCGGATGATTACCGCCGGCGCCTGGTTGCCGTCATTGCCATCAATGCAACAATGTTCATCGTCGAGATGGCCGCCGGCTACCTCGCCCGATCCCAGGCATTACAGGCAGACGCACTCGATTTCCTCGGCGACTCGCTGACCTATGGCCTGTCGCTCGCCGCCATCGGCATGCCACTTGCAACCCGCGCCAATGTTGCCTTGCTCAAGGGCGCAAGTCTGCTCGCCATGGGGCTTTGGGTGCTGGGATCAACGGCCTGGAAGGTCTTCTACACCGGCGTGCCGGAAGCCGAGATCATGGGCGTCATCGGCCTTCTGGCGCTTGCCGCCAATGTGGCGAGTGTGCTGCTGCTCATTGCCTACAAGGATGGTGACGCCAATGTGCGCTCGGTCTGGCTATGCTCGCGCAACGACGCTATCGGCAATGTTGCCGTCATGATCGCTGCTTTGGGCGTCTGGGGTACGGCAACCGGCTGGCCCGACCTGATCGTCGCCGCAATCATGGCAAGCCTGTTCCTGTCGTCCGCCTGGCAGATCATCACCCAGGCACTGGCAGAAAAGCGGGCGGCGGAGAAACCCTGATCGCTACCCGTCTTTCGCGGAAAGCCGCTATGGCTTGATGACCGTCAGCCCCAACAACTGCCAGTTCTGCATGCCGCCACGATAGTAGCTGATTTTCTCCGGCGGGAAGCCGGCCGCAACCATTGCCCTTATGGCGGTTGGCGACTGGCCGCACCACAGCCCGTTGCAGAACAGGGCAACCTGCTTGGCGCCGGCACAATCCCAGCCGTCAAAGTCGACTTCGCAGCCAAGCTGGTCAAGCTGCTCGGCAATCACCGTATAGGGCAGATGGATCGCGCCGGGGATGGTGCCCTCGGCAAACCATTCCGCCGTCCGGCTATCGATGACGATCGCCTCGGGGTCCTTCAGCAGTTCGATGAGTTCCAGTTCACCGATGGTTGTCACCCCTTCGGCAGGTGACATCGGCTGGATGCAGAACGGCGGACAGGCCCGGGACGTTTTGGCGAAATCGCCAGTGATCTCGTTTTCGGGATCCTGAATCCGCACGATGGTGACCTTGCCCGTGGGCGTATCGACCGTCACTGAAGGCATGTCCCGGGCTATGCCGACCTTCAATTCCTCAGCCTGAAGTCCCGTGGCCGAAAACAGGGCCGAAAGCCACAGCAACATCGCGCCCAGGCCGATTTTTGCCAATCCGCTCAGCATCATTGAATTCCGCATGAATTCCTCCACGTCTTTTTGAATCAAGACCCCCACGCCGCCAAAACTGGAGAAGCGGCTTGCGGATTACAATGCGGCACATCGCCCGCAACAAAAAACCGGCGGGAGACCGCCGGTTTTGCAGATTTTCTTGCAGGACTTTTGAGGTCCGCTACACGCCCTTGAACAGGCAGCCTGCCGCCAGAACGACCCAGGCAATTGCCATGATCCAGAAGGACGAAATCGGCAGGCCCGGAATGACCGCAAGTGCGGCAAGCAGGCCGATGATGGCGATGATCACCGAGATGATGAACACGACTGTGGTAGGTGCGCTGAGAGACATGGTCCCCTCCTTGGTTTGAAAATGACGATACGCCATTAACCCGGCGAATCGCCGCCCACTCCCGCCGCGCAGGGTTGTTAAACTTTCGTATAATGTCAATGTCGCCGTCATGCCCACGGCTGGCCGGCTGCCGGATCATCCGGCCGGCCATCCACAGTTCGTTGACGCGGCCACCGTCGCAAAAGCCCGGCAATCTTGCTACAGCATTGCCCGACCAGGAAAACCGTCAGGACGCCTCCGCCATGTTTCAGAACACCTTTCCCGACCGCGCGATGATCGCCGAACTGACCGCCAAAATGCTCTGGGAGATCGGCGCCGTCCATTTCCGCGCCGACGAACCCTATACCTTCACTTCGGGATTGAAGAGCCCGGTCTATATCGACTGCCGCAAGCTGATTTCCTATCCGCGTATCCGCTCGGCCGTTTCCGATTTCGGGGTTGCCACCGTGCTGCGCGATGCGGGCTTCGAGAAATACGACGTTATCGCCGGCGGCGAGACGGCGGGCATACCCTATGCCGCTTTCATTGCCGAGCGCATGGGGCTTCCCATGATCTATATCCGCAAAAAGCCCAAGGGGTTCGGCCGCAATGCCCGCATCGAAGGCGATCTGAAGGAAGGCCAGCGCGTCCTGTTCGTCGAGGATCTGACCACCGATGGAGGCTCGAAAATCTCCTTCGCCAATGCCATTCGTGAGGCGGGCGCCGAAGTCACCGACACGTTCTCGGTCTTCTATTACGGCATCTTCAAGGATGCACCGAAGACACTCGCCAGACACGGCATGAAGCTGCACTACCTGACCACCTGGAAGGATGTGTTGGCGGTGGCGAAAAAGGAAAAGCTGTTCGATGCCAAAACGCTGAAGGCCGTCGAGGAGTTCCTCGGCAAGCCGCTTCAGTGGTCAAAGAAGAACGGGGGCATCGACAAGCTGCCGAGCCGGGAAGAATAGGCCCAGCTTCCGCTGTCAGACCGGGGCAAGCCGGCTCACACCGTCAAAACCGAAATCAAACGCAAAAGCCCGCAGCAAATGCTGCGGGCTTTTTTATTCATGGCTGAACTGCAGCAGCTTACTGGTTGCTCTGCGCTGCAGCTTCCAGTTCCTGGACGCGGGCTTCCAGATCGGAAACCTTGCCCATCGATTCTTCTGCCTGCTGCTTGGCGGCGGCAAGCTGGTCTTCGAGCGACTTCATCGAAGCCATGGCTTCTTCCTTGGCAGCTTCAAGCGCACCGGCAGCATCGGCAGCCTTCTGTTCGGCCATCTCGGCCGACTGTTTGGCGGTGTCGAGCGCGCCCTGCATCATGCCGACGTCTTTCTGGCCATAGAAATAGCCACCGGCAGCGCCAACCACGAGCGCCACAATTGCGGTAATAAGGGTTTTCATTGGTATTCTCCTGTTGTCTGCGGGCCATGCCAGCCCATCCCGGGCGCCCTCTCCCTCAAATTGCCATTGCAGTCAATGGCAGGCAGCAAGACGGCGTTACGGGCGCTTGTGGCGCAGAATGAGATTTTTTTGAGGCAACAACGTGGTTTTCAGCCTTATTCGGCGCGACAACTGTTTTTTGACCGCTTTGCGCCCGCCAGCAATCGGTCAAGCCGGTCAAATAAAGCTCCATCGCCAAGGTTGACCCGGAAGGCCAGCGGTGGGATTCTACGGCGATCAGTAGGTTATTGTGGAGGCTTCGATGGCGGAAATCGTTCCCATAAAGGGCGGCGCGACAGATTCGGGTCCGCTGAGAACGCAACTGGACGGCAAGGTGCTGACCATCACACTCGCCAATCCGCCGGCCCATGCCCTGTCACTGGAAATGATCGGGCTTCTGCACCAGGCATTGCTGGACGCCCGCGCCAACCCGCAGGTCAACGTCATCGTGCTTGCCTCCACCGGCAAGGTTTTTTGCGCAGGCCATGACCTGAAGCAGATGCGCGGCTACCGGGACGATGCCGATGGCGGTGCCCGTTCGCTCGAAACCCTGTTCAACGCCTGTTCGGAACTGATGAAGACGATTCCCCGATTGCCGAAGACCGTCATCGCCAAGGTAGACGGCATCGCAACGGCGGCGGGTTGCCAGCTCGTTGCCGCCTGCGACCTGGCCTTCGCCTCCGAGGACGCGCAATTTGGCACACCCGGCGTCAACATCGGCGGCTTTTGCGCCACGCCCATGGTGGCGCTTTCGCGCAACATTTCCCGCAAGCACACGATGGAAATGCTGCTGACCGGCGAGATGATCGATGCGAAGACCGCCATGCGCATGGGCCTCGTCAACAAGGTCGTGCCCCGCGACTATCTCGATCAGGTCGTCGACAAGATGGCCGGCCTCATCGCCTCGAAATCCGCCATGGCGATCGCAAAGGGAAAACGCGCCTTCTATGAGCAGGCCGACATGCGCCTGGCTGAAGCCTATGACTACGCCAACCGCGTCATGGTCGAAAGCTTCACCACCGCCGATTCCGACGAGGGGCTGGACGCCTTCATCGAGAAGCGGTATCCCGAATGGAAGGAATGACAGCCGCTACTGGAACACAGATTTCGGTGATGTCTCAGTTTGAATTTCTGCTTCGAGTCCGATTTGCCAATTCGCCACTCGTCGATCATCGAACATCATATTGGGTATCACGCCGTCAAAGATGGCCTGGAGCCTAAACTCACTCATGCCCTTCCCGTCGGGCTTTATCAGCTTTCAAACATATTTGGACCTGCGGTTCCAATGCCGCAGCGGGTACATTCGAGTTCCATGACAAGATCAAAATCCGCATTGCCGATATTGACATCCGGGCCGAAGGTTTTCACCACCAGTTTCATCATCTCATAAACATCGTTGTCGCTGACACCTTTGATCCATGAACCAGGCAACTCAATCATAACCGATGCTGCCGGCAACTCGGCTTTGATAGCCTCGATAACGGGCAGTTTCGGGACGCCGGCCTCCACTAGTTCTGCCGCTTCGAAGATGACCATGTCGCAACCTGCTTCGAACAGCAGCCTAGCCTGGCGTAACAGTTCTTCGGTTTCGCCTTTGGAATCTTTTGAGCCTACCTCACCATGGATTTCCAGACCGGAATCAATACCCGTCTTGACCAACCGCACTCGTTCATCATCGGTCAGGGAAATGCAGTTGTCGGAAACCTCGATGGCACAAATACCAAGCTCTCGCGCCTCGCGCATGAAACGAGGGACCATGTCATCCCCGTGATGCGTGACCACATACTCCAGAAACTGTCCTCCGAGAAACGGCTTCACGCCAGCATTTTCATAGATTTCCACCTTCCTCAACATCAGCTCCCGCTCGTAGAGCCGCGCAGAGCCAACTGCAATCTTTGCCAAATCGATAAAGGGTCCAAGAACTTGCAGACTATCATTCAGGGTTGCAGGCCCGATCCCCATGTCAAACACCATGGTCCGCCCTGTTGCACGGGGCTTGTCCCAGCTCCGCTCGCTCGAAAGTGCGAGAAAGTCAAACGCCGTACCAGTCATCAAACGCCGTGCCCGTCACTCAGCAATTGGTTGAGTCAGTAAAAGTGGGGTAATGAGCAGTACTCAATTTGGTGGGCTTCAGCAACTGGTGCAAGCCGTCGAAATGAAGGATGCCGCACAACTTTCAATGCTCGTTGGGATCGTTTTCGGCGTCGACTTGTGTTGGATGGACCGTTCCATGAAGGTGATCCGGTGGGCCATAGATTGCGTAGAGCTTGATCGGCTCCTCGCCAATGTTGGTGATATTGTGCCAGGTTCCGGCAGGAACGAATACAGCCCAATCGGCACCAACTTCGCGGTCAAAACTCAGGTCGTCCTTTGAGGGGCCCATCTGAACACGACCGGAACCCTGTTCGAGACGCAGGAACTGATCAATTTGCTCATGTACTTCAAGACCAATATCGCCGCCCACAGGGATCGACATGAGCGTCAGTTGAATGTTCTTTCCCGTCCAGCGCGTGGTGCGGAAATTGGGATTCTCGACAGTGTCTTTCTCAATATCCACGACGTAGGGCTCAGGGCCGTGATCGCTGTTATCGGTCATGTCTTTCACCTTTCAGTCTGCATTACCTTACGAGTTGCGTTGCGGTTGGAAACGACGAAGGAAGCCTGAACTCAGCTAGTTGTGAGGAGGTCAGGAGTTGAATCGATATTCAACACTCGCATCAGCAAGCATCCAACCGCGCAACCCGATGCCACTACATCAACAGTCTTGTATATAAATAATCATGAATACGTGGTTTGCACGCTCCTTCATCTGGTCAGATCGTCGCATGAGTAAGTGCGCATACGAAGCGCATCGTCTGTGGCCAACATAAAATTCGTGGCCACTACGCCCCCCACTGAAGAAACCCAAACCGGGACACTGAGTAGGCTCCCCGCCAGATTCCCCATTGACGGCTCTGTACACCTCTGTTCAATAACCGGGCGGAGGTATATTGCATGAAATCCCATACACGTGTTGCGGTGATCGGCGGCGGGGTCGTCGGTTGTTCGGTTCTCTATCATCTGACGAAGCTCGGCTGGACCGACATCCTGCTGATCGAGCGCTCTGAACTGACCTCCGGCTCGACCTGGCATGCCGCAGGCGGTTTCCACACCATCAATGCCGACACCAACATGGCTGCCCTTCAGGGCTATACCATCCGCCTCTACAAGGAATTGGAGGAGATCACCGGCCTTTCCTGCGGCCTGCACCATGTTGGCGGCGTGACGCTGGCAGGCGACCGCGACCGCATGGACTATCTCGTCGCAGAACACGCCAAGCACAAATATATGGGGCTCGACACCCGCATCGTCGGGCCGGATGAAATCCGCGAACTCTCCCCGATCACCAATACCGAGGGCGTCATCGGCGGGCTGTATGATCCCCTCGACGGCCATCTCGACCCCTCCGGCACCACCCATGCCTATGCCAAGGCCGCCCGCATGGCGGGTGCGGAGATCGTGCTGCGCAACCCGGTCAGGGAGTTGAGCCAGCGTTCTGACGGTACCTGGGACGTGGTCACCGAACAGGGCACAGTGCACGCAGAACACGTGGTCAATGCCGGCGGGCTGTGGGCGCGTGAGGTGGGCCAGCTGGCCGGCGTCTATTTCCCGCTCCATCCCATGGAACACCAGTATCTCATCACCGAGGAAACGCCGGAAGTCTATGAGCGCGACGTGGAACTGCCCCACGTCATGGACCCGGAGGGCGAGAGCTATCTGCGCCAGGAAGGCCGCGGCGTCTGCATCGGCTTTTACGAGCAGCAATGCGACCCATGGGCGGTCGGCGGCACGCCGGATGATTTCGGCCATGAACTCCTCAATGACAATCTGGAGCGTATCGGGGATTCACTCGAATTCGCCTTCAAGCGCTTTCCCGTGCTCGAACGCGCCGGTATCAAGCGTGTCATCAACGGCCCCTTCACCTTCGCGCCGGACGGCAACCCGCTGGTCGGACCCGTGCCGGGCAAGAAGAACTTCTGGTCAGCCTGCGCCGTCATGGCGGGCTTTTCGCAAGGCGGCGGCGTCGGCCTGACGCTCGCCGAATGGATGGTCGAAGGCGAACCCTCCCGCGATGTCTTCGCCATGGATGTCGCCCGTTTCGGCGACTGGATCACCCCGGGTTACACGCGGCCCAAGGTGAAGGAAAACTACCAGAAGCGCTTCTCCATTTCCTATCCCAATGAGGAACTGCCCGCTGCCCGGCCGCATCAGACCACACCCGCCTACCCGATCTGGCAGAAACAGCGTGCCGTCTTCGGCGCGCAATACGGCATGGAGGTCGTCAATTATTTCGCGGCAGAAGGCGAACCGCTGGAGGAAACGCCAAGCTTCCGCCGCTCCAATGCTTTCACAACTGTGGCGGAGGAATGCCGCACCGTGCGCGAGGCCGTTGGCATCAACGAGATCCACAATTTCGGCAAATACGCCGTCACAGGCCCCGGCGCCCGCGACTGGCTCGACCACATTATGGCAGGCCGCATTCCCAAGCCCGGCCGCCTGTCACTGACGCCCATGCTGTCGCCCAAGGGCCGGCTGATCGGCGATTTCACCGTCTCATGCTTCAACGAGACCGAGTTTCAACTCACTGCGTCCTTCGGCATGCAGGCAGCGCACATGCGCTGGTTTGAAGACAAGCTGCCAGCCGATGGCAGTGTGAAGATCGAGAATATCTCGACCCGCCGCATCGGCTTCCAGATTGCCGGACCGAAGGCGCGCGATCTGCTGAAAGCCGTCGCCTATCCCGATATTTCCGACATGAAGTTCATGGATGTGCGCTTCTGCGATATCGGCCTGTCGCGGGCCATCGTCCAGCGCGTCTCCTATACCGGCGATCTGGGCTACGAGATTTACGTTCCGGCGGACGAGCAGACCCGGCTTTATGCCGTACTGGCGGCAGCGGGCGAACCACTCGGCATGAAGTCCTTCGGCATGCGCGCCATGATGAGCCTGCGGCTGGAAAAAGGCTTTGGCTCCTGGGGCCGCGAGTTCCGCCCCGACTACGGGCCTTGCGAAACCGGCATGGACCGCTTCGTTTCATGGAAGAAAAATGCCGATTTCATCGGCCGCGCGGCAGCCGAGAAAGAACATGCGCAAGGCCCGGTGCGCCGGCTCTGCACCTTTGCTGTCGAGGCCGATCCCTCAAACCTCGACCAGGGCGATGTCTGGGGGGATGAGCCGATCTTC
>JAGRLQ010000214.1:6906-17142 GCA_020441735.1 Nitratireductor sp. | reverse complement strand
ACCAGAAGATGGAACTGGTGGTGGCGCGGGCAGCCGGAGTCTCGGTCTGGCAGTTCCTGCTGCCCATTGGGGCTGCGGCCTTCGTTATCGGGATCCTGGCAGCTACCGTCTACAACCCCGCGGCAATCAGCTTTTATCAGAAAAGCCTCGACATGAGGGCCGAGCTTTTCGGAAAGCAGGTTGACACCAATGCGAAAACCATCAGCGGCTTCTGGATGCGCCAGGACGACGGCAACGGTAAAAGCACCGTCATCAATTCGAAGCTCGCCCGGCAAGGCGGTACCATACTCGATGGTGTCAGAATGCTGCGATTTGACGAGAACGGTGCCGTCTACGAGCGTATCGAGGCTGCAAGCGCCGAGCACCACGGCGACCATTGGGTGCTGATGGATGTTTCCATCACCGATTCCGAGCAAAAGACGCAAAAGAAAGCCTCTCACGAGGTCAGAACCAACCTCTCCGCGCGGTACCTGCTGGGGGTCAGCGGCGATGCCGATTCAACCGGCTTCTGGAGCCTGCGCAGAACCGCCGAACGCATCCGGTTGTCCGGTCTTAACCATCTTCCTTATCTTGTTCAGTTTCATAACCTTTTGGCCCTTCCGCTGTTCCTCATCGCGATGGTATTGATTGCCGCCAGTGCGTCGCTGCGTTTCGTGCGTTCAGGACAGGCCGGAAAGCTCATTTTGGGTGGTATTTTGGGCGGGTTCGTGCTTTATGCATCGACGAGACTGGTGACATCTTTGGGGAGTAACGGCATCGTGCCGCCGCTATTGGCTGCATGGTCGCCGTCTTTAGTAGCTATTTTGTTTGGAATGAGCATTCTTTTGTATCAGGAGGACGGCTGATGGCTGCCCCCGGGTGCATGTTGCGCGGCCTCTCTGCAAACCGGCCGGACCTGTCGTGCGCATCAGCGCGCGGCAGCGTGTTTCGCTTATCCTCCCGCTTGCTTCCCAAACCCGGAACCATCGCCAGTTTCACCGCCGCGCTGCTGCTTTGCGTTGCCACCACACCGATCGTCTCCACTCCCTCTCTCGCCCAGGTCTCAGGCGATGCGCTGTTCGGCGAAGCCCAGCAATCGTCCCAGGCACAGATGTTCCTGGAATCCGACGAACTGGTCTATGACGACGTCAACAACACGGTGGCCGCCGTCGGCAATGTGCAGATCGCCTATGACGGCTACACGCTTGTTGCCGAACGGGTAACCTATGACCGGGCCAGCGGACGGGTTCTGGCCCAGGGTGGTGTCGAGATCATCGAGCCGAACGGAAACCGGGTCTTTGCCCAGGAAATCGATGTCACCGATGATTTCCAGAACGGGTTTGTTTCTGCCCTGCGGGTCGAAACGCCGGAAAACACCCGATTTGCGGCTGAAAGCGCCGAACGCCGCGATGGCGAGCTGGCGATCTTCAACAACGGCGTCTACACCGCCTGCGAACCCTGCCGCGACAATCCGGCCAAGCCACCGCTGTGGCAGATCCGCGCCGACCGGGTGATCATCAACAACGCGACAAAGACCGTCTCCTACGAAGGAGCCAGTTTCGAACTGTTCGGCAAGCCGATTGCGTACATGCCGTATTTTTCCCATGCCGACCCCTCGATCCGGCGCAAGTCCGGCTTCATTCCGGTGCGGCCGAGGGCATCCGACGAACTGGGCTATAGCGGCGGGATTTCCTACTTCTGGGCGATGGCGCCCAATTACGACCTGACACTGACCGGCAAGTACTATTCCAATCAGGGCTTTCTGGGCGAGGCCGAATGGCGCCACCGCACGCGCCTCGGGGAATACAATCTGCGGGTTGCCGGCATCAACCAGCAGGACCAGCGGGCTTTCGATTCCGGTGACATCGACCGGATGGAGGACGAGCGTGGTGCGGTCATGTCCGCCGGCCGCTTCAACCTCAATCCACGCTGGCAATTCGGCTGGAACGTGCTGGCGCAGAGCGATGCCAACTTCGCCCGCACCTACGACCTTGATGATTATTCGAAACGAGAGATTACCAACGAGGTCTATCTCACCGGGCTCAACGACAAGAACTACTTCGACCTCAGGGCGCAGAAATTCCTGATCCAGGATGCTGCGACCAACCAGATCACGATCGACGATGTGGATACTTTGGCTACGGAAGATCTCTATCCGGGCAACGATCTGCGCCAGGAACAGCAGGCACGCCTGCTGCCCTCTTTCGACTACAATCTGGTTTCGGGCGATCCGGTCGCAGGCGGTCAGGTTTCCTTCGATGTCAACGTCGCCAGCGTCAGTCGCAGCAAGGCGGATATCGTCAACTACAACGTCGGCGCCGGCATCACGGATACCGATGAACGTTTCCATGGCATTGAGGGCAAATATACCCGCGCCAGCGCGGAAGCCGAGTGGAAGGCCTCAAGCATTCTCAACGGGGCCATGGTTACCACCTCGCTGAGCGCACGCGGTGACGGCATGTGGCTCGACACCGACAAGCTCAATTCCGAATACAACCCATTGACGAGCAATGAGGAAATCTGGCGTGGCATGCCGGCGGCGATGCTGGAAATCCGCTACCCGTTGATCGCCAATGACGGGCTTGCATCGCATCTGTTTGAGCCGATCGCGCAAATCATCGTGCGGCCCGACGAAACCTATATCGGCGAGTTCCCCAATGAAGACGCACAGAGTTTCGTCTTCGACACCACGAACCTGTTCGAGCGCGACAAGTTCTCGGGCTTCGACCGGGTCGAGGGCGGAACACGGGCGAATGTCGGCTTCCGTTACTCGATGAACTTCCAGAACGGTGCCAGCATCAACGTGGCAGCCGGCCAATCCTTCCATCTGCACGGGAAGAACTCATTTGCCCAGCGCGATCTGGTCAATGCCGGGCTGGAAAGCGGGCTTGAAAGCGACAAGTCGGATTATGTCGCCTCCGTCGATATCAATTCGGGCGCCGGGCTGAAACTCGGCCTGTCAGGACGGTTTGACGAGAAGACCGCAGAGTTGCGCCGGGGTGAGGCAGGCATTTCCTACGCCGATCCTGTGTTCGCAGCGGCAGCTTCCTACATCTTCATCGACAAGCAGCCCAATTACGGCTTCGACGATGACCGCCATGAGGTGCGTGGTTCAGCCAGCGTCAAGCTCAACGAATATGTCCGCCTGTTCGGCAGTGCCGCCTTCGATGTCAGAAACAGCGAAATGTTCTCGCGCAGCGCCGGCATTGCCTATGACGACAGCTGTACTTCTCTGTCGGTCACTTACTCTGAGAGCGATGACCGCTACAGCGGCGATGCGGTGGAACGCTCCGTGATGTTCCGCCTCGGGCTAAGAACCATCGGCCAGACCGAGTACAAGCGGGTACTGTACGACGGAGATGACTTCTAGAGTTTTCCGCAAGCTGCCGAGGCCGGGATTTGCCAAGCCGACCAAAGTTTTGCCGCATCCACCCGTCAAAAGGCAACGCCGCATCGCATCATTGCGAAGCACGGAAAACACAACAGGGACTGCCGGGGCAACTGACGTGACAATGCACAAGGCCATGGAAATACTGGCGGAACCGGGACGTTCGGCCAAACTTCTGGGGATCGCGCTGATGGCTGCGTTCCTGATGCTGGCATTGTCTGGCTGCAACACACCGACAAGCGCCGTGGAGGAAGCCGGCAGCCAGCCGGCCCAGACGCAGCCGCCCGTTGAAGGTGGCACGGGCGAGGCATCGGACGGCGAAAACCAGACGGAAGCCCAGACCGCCAACATCATCCACCGCAAGTCGACGGTCACCCAAAAGGGGACAAACATACGCGCGGTGGTGAACGGCCAGCCAATCACCAACTACGATGTTCAGCGTCGGGCCGCTTTCCTGCGGCTGCGCCGGGTCGGCGGCGACCGCAATGCCAGGGCGCTCGAGGAATTGATCGACCAGACCATCAAGCTGCAAGCGGCGCGGCGCGCCAATTCGCTTGCCAGCAACAAGGAGGTGGACGACTCTTTTGCAAGATTTGCTTCCTCCAACAAGATGACCCCCAGCCAGTTGAACAAGATCCTCTCGCAGGCCGGCGTTACCAGCGATCATTTCAAGCAGTTCATCCGCGGCCAGATGAGCTGGCAGCGGGCGGTATCACAGCGTTTCCGCAGCGAGACGACATCCAGCAGTTCGAAACAGGATGCCCTATTCAAGATACGTCAATCCGGCGCCGCCAAACCGGAGACGACAGAGTATCTGATCGAACAGACCATTTTTGTCGTTCCCACCAGCCACGCCGATGACAAGGGCTATATCGCGCAGCGGCGCAAGGATGCGGATGCCTTCCGCCAGCAGTTCATCCGCTGCGACCAGACCGTCAAGCAGGCTGCCGGCATGCGCGATGTCACCGTGCGCAAACTGCCGCGCGTACTGGAACCGCAATTGCCGGACGAATGGGCAGAAGAAGTCAAGGCGCTGCAAGAAGGCGGTGTTACCGGGGTGAAGAAAACCCCGCGGGGCATCGAGTTTCTGGCAATCTGTTCGAAACGCAGCGTAAACGACGACATGGCCGCCCAGGTCATGAGCCAGGCCGAGGAATTCGAGTCCTTCAATGAGCGCGGCAGTGAAATCGCGGAAAGCTATCTTGCTGAGCTCAAGTCCAAAGCCCAGATCATCTACCGCTGAGGCAGCGTGATGTCATCTGTTCCCCTCCCCGTCGCCGTCAGCCTGGGAGAGCCTGCCGGTATTGGCCCTGAAATCATTCTCAAAGCCTGGCTCAAACGCCGGGACGCGGATGTACAGCCCTTTCTGGTGGCAGGCGATACCGCCTATCTGGAGCAACTGGCAGGCCGGTTGGCGCTCAATGTGCCTGTCCGCCGATGCGAAGCAGGAGAAGCAGCCGAAGTGTTCGGCGAAGCCCTGCCCGTTTTTCAGACCGGCGCGGCGCTGAAAGGCGCGCCTGGAAACCCGCATATCGAAGATGCCGCCCATGTGATGGCGTATATCCGAACGGGTGTCGACCTCGTCATGACCGGCAGGGCAAGTGCGCTCACCACTGCGCCAATCAACAAGCTGGCGCTCTATTCGGCCGGCTTCAAGCATCCCGGCCATACGGAATATCTCGGCGAACTGGCTGAAGCACATGGTGGTGAGAAAGCGCAACCGGTGATGATGCTTGCCGGGCCGCAACTGCGCACCGTGCCGGTAACCGTTCACATTGCGCTTTCACAGGTTCCCGCCGCGCTTACCACCGAGGGCATCGTCGAGACCTGCCGCATCGTGGCTCGGGACCTGAAAGCACGCTTTGCGATTGCCAATCCCCGGCTTGCCATCAGCGCTCTCAATCCCCATGCCGGCGAAGGTGGCGCGATGGGCAGCGAGGACGACGAAATTATCCGCCCAGCGATCGAGGCGCTTCAGGATGAAGGCATCGAGGCCTTCGGTCCCGTTCCCGCCGACACGATGTTTCATGCCGCTGCCCGCAAGGGATATGACGCAGCCATCTGCATGTATCACGACCAGGCGCTGATCCCGGTCAAGACGATCGGTTTTGACGACACCATCAACGTGACGCTCGGCCTGCCGTTCATTCGCACGTCTCCAGATCATGGTACGGCCTTTGACATCGCCGGAACGGGAAAAGCCAATCCGGCCAGCATGATCGCCGCGCTGAAAATGGCGGCAGAGATGGCCGCCAATGCGGGGCGCAAGACCGGGGATGTCGCGTGAGCGGACAGATCGACGATCTGCCGCCGCTGCGCGAGGTGATTACCCGCCACGGGCTGATGGCGAAAAAGGCGCTGGGCCAGAACTTTCTTCTCGATCTCAATCTGACGGCGCGCATCGCCCGCCAGGCCGGGCCACTCGAAGGCCATGATGTGGTGGAAGTGGGCCCTGGGCCCGGAGGCCTGACGCGTGCCCTGCTGGCAGAAGGCGCGCGGCGGGTGGTTGCGGTCGAAAAGGATCCGCGCTGCCTGCCGGCACTGGCTGAGATCGCCGGGCATTATCCCGGGCAGCTTGAGATCATTGAGGGCGACGCGCTTGGAACGGATGTTGCCGCCGTTGTTCGGCAGCCTGCCCGCATCATCGCCAACCTGCCCTACAACGTTGCAACGCCGCTATTGACCGGCTGGCTGCTCAGCGAACCCTGGCCTGCCTGGTTTTCCTCCATGACACTGATGTTCCAGCGCGAGGTGGCCGAGCGCATCTGCGCCGAACCGGGATCGAAACACTACGGCCGGCTGTCCGTGCTGTCGCAATGGCGTTGCGAGACCCAGGTCGCTTTTGATGTCGGCCCAAAGGCCTTCACCCCGCCGCCCAAAGTCACGTCCTCGGTGGTGGTGCTCTATCCCAGGGAAAACCCCCTGCACTGTTCTGCGGATACGCTACAGCGCGTGACAGCGGCAGCCTTCGGCCAGCGGCGCAAAATGCTGCGGCAGTCGCTGAAATCCCTTGGCGGCGCGGCGCTGCTGGAAAAGGCCGGCATCGAGCCGGAACGACGTGCCGAGACGCTCGATATCGCGGAGTTTGTTGCGCTGGCAAACGCGTTCGCGGGTTAAACGGGCTACTTGTCTGTGCCCGTCAGCGTGCGCGCAAAATCGTACAGCCCATGGCGGCGGTCCTGTCGCAGGCGCTCTGCCGTCAGGATCGACTTTACCTCCTGAAAGGCCCGGTCGAGGTCGTCATTGATGACAACGTAATCGTATTCCTGCCAATGGGGAATTTCCTCCAGTGCATTCTTAAGACGGCGGGCAATCACCTCTTCGCTGTCCTCGGCCCGGCGCACCAGACGGCGCTTCAATTCTTCCATTGAAGGCGGCAGGATGAAGACGGAGACCACATCGCCGCGTGCCTTCTCCATCAACTGCTTGCCGCCCTGCCAGTCGATGTCGAACAGCATGTCGCGGCCTTCCTGCATCGCCTGAATGGCGGGATCGCGGGGGGTGCCGTAGAAATTGCCATGCACTTCGGCCCATTCCAGCAGCGCATCGGAATCGCGCATGCGCTGGAAGTCGGTTTCCGTGATGAAGCGGTAATGGGTGCCGTCGATCTCGCTGCCGCGCCGTGCGCGGGTCGTGACGGAAACCGAAAGGGTCAGATCGGGAAAGGCATTGAGCATGTTGCGGGCAATCGTCGATTTACCCGCTCCGGAAGGTGACGATAATACCAGCATGACGCCGCGCCGCTCCGGCGTGTTCGCAATCGTTCCAGCCCCTGCCATCTCAGTCAACGTCGCCCCTTGTACGATTCAAAACCCGAATCCAGTCCGGTTTATTGAATGTTTTGCACCTGCTCCCGGAAGCGGTCAATGACGACTTTCATCTCAAGGCCGAAACCCGTTACCGCCACGGCGTTTGATTTGGAACAGATGGTGTTGCACTCGCGATTGAACTCCTGACAGAGAAAATCGAGCTTGCGGCCCACCGCATCACCTTCGGCCAGCAATGCACGGGCCGATGCAATATGCGCGGTCAGGCGGTCGATCTCCTCCTGCAGGTCGGCTTTCGTTGCAAGCAGGGCCGCTTCCTGATGCAGACGCTGTTCGTCGAGACTGGATGCGGACTCCATCAGCCGGGCAAGCTGGGCAGCGAGCCGCTCGCGGATGTTCTCAGCGCTGCGCGATGGATCGTCTGCAACCGCCCGGGTCAGCCGTTCGATCTCGTCGATCTGGCCTGACAATACGCGGCCGATGGCGGCACCTTCCTGAAGACGGGCTTTCTCGAGTGCGGCAACTGCCTCGGCAAAGCTCTTCAACAACGCTTCACGGCGCGCATCCGCCTTAGCGGGATCGGCCGTCGTTTCGCGGTATTCAACCACGCCGCGAATGGCCAGCAGCGCATCCATGCTGGCGGGCTGCATGCCGGTCTTTTCGGAAACCCTGGCAACGATTTTTTCCGCAGCACTCAGCGCTTCCTCATTCAGCACAGGCAGAACGGAAGCCCCGCCTTCCTCCATCTGCAGGGAAACCTGGATATTGCCTCTGAGGATGCGGGCGGAAAGCGCCTCACGCAACGGTGCCTCGATTGCCTCCATGCCGGACGGCAGGCGAAAGCGCACATCAAGCGCCTTGCCGTTGACGGCGCGCAATTCCCAGATCCAGCCCGTTTCGCCGAAACTGCCCTGGCTGCGGGCAAATCCCGTCATGCTTTGTAAGGCCATGCGCCCCCCGGCATTCCCCACCCTGAAAAAATGAACGGACAGGTCAGAGCGCGGCGCGCCTTAACCTCGTTATTGGGTCTGCGTGGCGGTGTCCGCAGTCCCCTCGGTGGCACTTGCTTCCTCGGCCGTGCCATCAGCTTCTTCTGCTGTGGCTTCCTTTGCTGCAGCAGCTTTCGCCGCCTCTTCCTTCAGCCGTTTCTCGATGGATCGCCAGCGCGCCACGTTCTGATTGTGCTCGTCAAGCGTCGTGGCAAAGACATGGCCGCCGGTGCCGTCGGCAACGAAGTACAGATCCTCAGTGCGCGAGGGATTGGCCACCGCCTCCATGGCAGCGCGACCTGGATTGGCAATCGGCGTCGGCGGCAGCCCGTCGATCATGTAGGTGTTGTAGGGCGTTTCACGACTGATATCCGACTGGAAGATCGGCCGGTCCTTGGGTTTTCCCTGACCGCCGAACAGGCCATAGATGATGGTCGGGTCGGATTGCAGGCGCATGCCCTTGTTGAGGCGGTTGATGAAGACGCTGGCAACGCGCGGCCGCTCGTCAGCCTTTGCGGTCTCCTTTTCCACAATGGAAGCCAGGATGACCAGTTCCTCCGGCGTCTTGATCGGCAGGCCTTCGATGCGGCGCTCCCAGATTTCGGCAAGGTGACGCGTTTGCTGGCGTTTCATCTGGTCTATGATTTCCTGCCGTGTCGTGCCGCGCTGGAAGGGATAGGTATCGGGCAACAAGCTGCCCTCTTCAGGAACTTCGCTGGGCATCTCGCCTTCAAGCACGGGGTGCTCGGCGATGCGCTGCAGTGCCTGGAAACTGGTCAGCCCCTCAGGGATCGTCACCTTGTGGATGATGCCCTTGCCGGAAACGATGGTGTCCATCACGTTGCGCATGCTCATGCCCGGCTTGAAGGCATATTCACCTGCCTTCAGCGAACCGGTATTGCGTGTCGCCTTGACGCCCTGGGTGAAGATAAAATTGCTGGTGATGATGCCCTGGGATTCGAGCGTGGCCGAAATCGCAGAGAGAGAGGTCCCTTCCTCGATGACGATCGTCTTGGCGCGCTGCAACGGGCCGGTTTCCTCAAATCGCAGCTTGCCGAAGTAGAAGGCGGCACCTGCGGCCAGAAACAGGAATACCAGCAGCGACATGCAAAAATTGAGAAACACGACGAAACGGTTGCGTGCCTGGCGCGAGCGCTTGGGCGGCGGCGGTACTTCACGCGGCTGCAGGACCTCTTCCGGCGAGCGTGGCGCAGGGCCGGCATCGCGGACCGGGACGCTCTCGCGCTGGGCAGTCGGCGCCTCCGTACGGCGGCCGAAAAAACGCTTGCCGCCATCGCCATACTGCGGATCGTTCGGGTCCTGCTCGCTCACGCCGTATCTCCGTTTCACCTGCCACGAATCGGCATTTTCTGCCGCCGCCGGCCAGAATATCCCAGTTGCCCATGCTGGAAAATCGGCCTCGAAGCTTTTCGCGGCCATAAGGGGTAATCGCCCGATTTTTCGACCAAATTGTGGTCAGCAGGTCAAACGCGCGATCGGTGGTTGCGGTCTCAATCCGCCGATTTGAAGATCAGCGAAGCGTTGGTGCCGCCAAAGCCGAAGGAATTGGAGAGCGCAGCGCGGATTTCACGCTTGCGCGGCTTGTGTGGCACCAGGTCGATGGGCGTTTCGCGCTCCGGATTGTCGAGGTTGAGCGTTGCCGGCGCCACCTGGTCGCGCAGCGCCAGAATGGAAAAGATCGCCTCAACCGCACCGGCGGCACCCAGCAGGTGACCAAGCGCGGACTTGGTGGATGACATGGACACTTTGGCGGCGGAATTGCCCATCAGCCGCTCGGCAGCGCCGAGTTCGATCGTGTCGGCCATGGTCGAAGTGCCATGGGCGTTGATGTAATCAATGTCGGAAGGCTGCATGCCCGCATTCTTCAGGGCTGCCTGCATGCAGCGCAGGGCGCCGTTGCCGTCTTCGGCTGGCGCCGTGATGTGGAAGGCGTCGCCCGACAGGCCGTAACCTGCCACTTCGGCATAGATTTTCGCGCCGCGTGCCTTGGCGTGTTCGTATTCTTCGAGCACGACGACGCCGGCCCCTTCGCCCATGACGAAACCGTCACGGTCACGGTCATAGGGCCGCGAAGCGCGCTGCGGATCGTCGT
>JAGRLQ010000214.1:2060-6889 GCA_020441735.1 Nitratireductor sp. | reverse complement strand
TGCAGGCGGCAAAGCCGGCAAGCGAAATACGGCAAACCGGGCTTTCGGTTCCGCCAGCGACCATCACATCGGCATCGCCCAGCATGATCAGCCTCGCCGCATCGCCGATCGCGTGTGCGCCGGTCGAACAGGCGGTAACCACCGAGTGGTTGGGGCCTTTCAGCTTGTGCTGGATGGATACCTGACCGGATGCCAGGTTGATCAGGCGGCCTGGAATGAAGAACGGGCTGACCCGGCGCGGGCCGCGCTCTTCCAGCAGCAGAGCCGTTTCGGCGATGCCCTGAAGGCCGCCAATGCCGGAGCCGATCAGCGTGCCGGTGCGGTACTGGTCTTCGTCGTTGTCAGGATGCCAATCGGCATCATCAAGTGCCTGGGTGGCGGCGGCCATGGCGTAGATGATGAAATCATCGACCTTGCGCTGCTCTTTGGGTTCCATCCAGTCGTCGGCATTGAAGGTACCGTCACTGCCGTCGCCGCGGGGAATCTGGCAGGCAATCTTTGCGGCAATATCTTCGACCTCGAATTCGGTAACCCGGGCGGCTGCGTTGCGCCCCTCCAGAAGGCGCTGCCAGCTTACCTCGGTGCCGCAGCCCAGCGGAGACACCATTCCCAGGCCGGTAACGACTACCCTTCGCATGGCCTACCTCTCCCGTCTAATTTGTACTGCCCGTATCTCTGCCGCCGTCAGGTTGCCCGCGGGCAGGTCAAACGAAATCAGGCGGCCTCCCGGACCGCCTGAAACCTATCACATGGCCAATGGCGTTGAACGCGCCGAAGCGTCAGGCGGTTGCCTTTTCCACGTATTTGATGGCGTCGCCGACCGTCTGGATATCCTGTGCCGCATCGTCGGAGATTTCGACACCGAACTCCTCTTCAAAGGCCATGACGAGTTCGACGTTGTCGAGAGAGTCGGCACCCAGATCGTCAATGAAGCTTGCGCTTTCAGTCACTTTGGACGCATCCACGTCGAGATGCTCTACAACGATTTTCTTGATGCGTTCTGCAACGTCGCTCATTTTCATACCTCAGTCAGGTTCGTGTTTGGCCCTAGTTAAAGGGCATTCACCCGGATATCAAGAGATTGTTGCCTTGGCTGAGCCTGCAGGAGATACCGTGCAGTCACCGGGTTTTCGGTTGGTGCCATCGCCGCCTGCGCGAGGAGCCCCGGCCGGACAAATCATGGCAATTCGCGAGCCGCCTACCACGAAACCGGGCCGCTGGAAAGCAGATTTTGGCAGCTTGTGGATGGCTGCTCAAACTTCAAGCCGCTTCGACAGCAAGGTCAGCACGATGGCAACGGCAAGCGCCGCAATGGCAGCGGTAAGCGCCAGCGTGAAAGTGCCGCTGTTCTCGAAAAGAAAGCCGGCAAGGACGGGACCGATCATCTGGCCGAGGCCGAAGGATGCCGTCATCAGGGCAAGGGCAGCAGCTGCCTTGTGGGTTGCCATTGAACGCGCCTTGGCGAGGCCGAGCGCGGTAACCGCCATGAATGTCGCACCCAGCGTCGCTCCGGATATGAGAAGCGTGGCGGGCGTTGCGTGCCGCAGCAGCACGAGAATACCGACGGCTTCCACGACACAGGCAAGAGAGTAGGTGTAAGCAAGCCCGATGCGGGTCGTCAGCCGGTTCCATGCCCATACGGAGGGAATGCCGGCCAGACCGACGGCGAACCACACAAAGGGCTCGGCAGGCTCCAGCACCGGATCTGCCTTGGCGATGGTGTTGAGGAAGGTGGCGGAGACTGAATATCCGAAGCCGAAAAAACCGTAACCGACAAGCAGTGCCCAGAACGCGGTGGAGAAGGCTTCTTCGGCGGATGTCCCGCCTCGTGCTGCCTGCGGCGGTGGTTCGCTGCCGGCGGCTGAAGCCGGCAAAAGGGTCAAGGTAACAAGCCACAGGACAAGTGCCGTCGTGCCGGCCGCATACCACATCATGGACCAGGCATGGCCGCCGGAAGTCATCAAGGGCACGATCATGGCGGCAACCACGATGCCGAAGCCGACCCCGGCAAAATGGATGGCAATCAGGCCTGGACGATCATTTTCCTGAAAAATGCGCATGACGATGGCCGATATGAATATCATCGAGAAGGCACTTGCCACGCCGCCGGCAAAGCGGATGAACGAAAAGGGCACGAACCCCAGCCACAGGCCCGAAAGCAGCAACGTCACGCCACAGGCGGGCAGCGCCAGCCATGCCAACCAGCGATAGCGCTGCGCGGAAAAACGCGGCGAAGAGGCCGCCAGCGCACCCAGCAGATAGCCAAGGAAGTTGGCACCGGCGGCAAGTCCGCCCTCGCTGGCGCTGATGCGCCCGGCTTCCAGCATCGGCGGCAGAACCGGTGTGTAGAAAAAGCGGCCAAGGCCCATGGCCAGTGCCATGGCGAAGAAACCGGCAAAAGCCGCTCTAAGGGCGGGACTGGATTTGCCTGTCATTTTGCGCGTCCCCGTGCGTGTATCCACGCGAACCTTGTGCCGATTTACGATGGGTCCCGATTTACGATGGCATGCGGTCAGATCATCGCCATGCCGCCATTGACGTGCAAGGTCTGGCCGGTGACGTATTTTGCCGCATCGGAAGCAAGATAGACCGCAGCGGCGGCAATGTCGTCGCCCTCGCCCATCTTCTTCATGGGAATGGCTCCCATGATCGCTTCCTTCTGCTTGTCGTTGAGTTTCTCGGTCATGGCGGAAGCGATGAACCCCGGCGCAATCGCATTGACAGTGACGTTGCGGCTGGCGATCTCCTGGGCCAGCGACTTGGTGAAGCCGATGATGCCCGCCTTGGAGGCGCAATAGTTTGCCTGACCGGGATTGCCGGTAACGCCAACAATCGAGGTAATGTTGATGACGCGACCCGACTTGCGGCGCATCATGGGATAGGAAATCGCTTTGGTAAGGCGGAAGACTGCCGTCAGGTTGACCCGGATGACGTCGTCCCAGTCGTCATTGGGCATGCGGGCCAGCAGGCCGTCACGGGTGATGCCGGCATTGTTGACGAGGATGTCGACGCCTTCCATCTCCGCTTCCGCCTTTTCGCCCAGCGCATCCACGGCATCGAGATCGGAAAGGTTGGCTGGCAAAACGAGGGTGCGCTCGCCCAGTTCACTTGCAAGCGCGTTGAGTTTTTCCTCACGCGTTCCATGCAGGCCGACGATGGCCCCGCGAGCGTGGAAGGTGCGGGCAATCGCTTCGCCAATGCCGCCGCTTGCCCCGGTTACCAGTGCCTTTTTTCCCGTGAGGTCGAACATCGAAATCTCCCTGATTTTCTTAGCTGCCGGTTCGCGGAAGCCGATTCTATTCAATGACTTGCTGCAGGTTTCCGCAAATCGGATTCAACTGCTTAAGCCGATGATTCGAGATAGGTAGAAACGTCATCAGGCGTGCCGACCGCTTTGGACGCGAGGTCACGATTGATGCGGCGGGCAAGTCCGCTCAGTACCTTGCCGGAGCCGACCTCCACCAGCGTATCGACACCGTTGGCACCGAACCACTCGACGGTTTCGCGCCAGCGCACCTGACCGGTGACCTGTTCTACCAGACGGGCCCGGATCTCATCGGGATCGCTGATCGGCGCTGCGAGCACATTTGCAACGAGCGGCACCACAGGCGCCCTGACCTCGACCTCGCCGAGGGCTGCCTGCATGGCTTCGGCTGCCGGCGACATGAGCGCTGAATGGAAGGGAGCAGACACCGGCAGCAGCAGTGCCCGCTTGGCGCCCTTTTCACTGGCGAGTTCGGCTGCCTTCTCGACTGCCGCCTTCTCGCCCGAAATTACCAATTGGCCGCCGCCATTGTCGTTGGCGATCTGGCAAACACCATCCTGCGAAGCAGCCTGGCAGACGGCTTCCACATCATCCTGCTCCAGGCCGATGATTGCCGCCATCGCGCCCTTGCCGACCGGCACGGCAGCCTGCATGGCGTTGCCGCGGATTCGTAGCAGGCGGGCGGTGTCGGCCAGCGAGATGCTGCCGGCGGCACAAAGCGCGGAATATTCCCCAAGCGAGTGACCGGCAACATGGGAAGCGCCCGCTGCCAGATTAAAGCCGCCTTCTTCCAGCGCTCTCAAGGCGGCCATGGATACCGCCATCAGTGCCGGCTGGGCATTGGCCGTCAGTGTCAGCGTGTCTTCCGGGCCTTCGAAAATAACCTGTGACAGTTTCTCACCGAGAGCCTCGTCCACCTCTGCAAAAACCGCCCGGGATGAGGCATAGGTATCGGCCAATGCCTTGCCCATGCCGACCTGCTGGCTACCCTGGCCCGGAAACGTGAACGCAACTGTCATGGATCATCACCTGCTGTCATTTGAAACCCGATCCTAGTGAGCAACTTGCCTGCCCCTGTCAAGATCGTGTGCCCGCCGCCAACAACCAGTTGATCGCACTGCGCCAGTCGATCATGCGCACCGGCGTGCCATGATTGCCGGTATCGAAGACCGTCATGCGTACGGGATAGGACTTTACATTCAGCGCGCCGTAAAAGTCTTCCATATCTTCCAGCGCATAAACCGGATCGCGCGAACCGTGGGCGATGTAGACGGGAACCGGCTTGACGGCGCCCGAGTAGGCGGCGCGCAGAAAGTTGCCATCAGGAAACCCGCCAAGCACGACAAGGCCCGACAACCGGTTACGGGTTTCGGCGTTATCGGCAAGCGACCAGCAAATTTTCGTTCCCAATGAGCCGCAGGCGAGCACAACAGGCCCGCCACCAGCGGCACTTCTGGCGGCAATCAGGCTTGCGATATCGGCAGCGCCTGCAGCGTCGAAATCTGTAAAGTCGGGACTCAGATAGGCACCGCCGGCAGCCACGACCAGGTTCTTCAGCCGGTTG
>JAGRLQ010000214.1:0-1872 GCA_020441735.1 Nitratireductor sp. | reverse complement strand
GCATTTCGTCGCGCTGGTTGATGTCTTTCATTTCGTCGTAAGGGACGGTCAGAAAGGCGCCGTCATCGCGCACTTCGAGTGGTTTGCGATAGGAAAAGAGTGCGTCCTTGAATGCCGGCAGGGGCGCCGATGGCACCTTTCGACCGCCAACCTCGTCGGCGGCAGAAGACAGCGCATCCGATGTCTGGCAGGCGGTCAGCAGCAACGGGAAACAGGTGAGCACAAACGCAACAACCGCGCGTGTTGAAACATGGCGCAGCCGGCTTTTCAAAGCACGCGGCAGAATTGTCAGATCTTGAACCATTCAGGCCCGCATTACGCGCGAACCATCCTGTTTGTCCATCCACTTGCGAATTTTCTGCAACAGCACCTGGGGTGAAACCGGTTTCGACAGGTAGTCGCTCATGCCTGCTTCAAGGCACATTTCCCGATCGCCATGCAGCGCGTGGGCTGTAACGCCGATAATCGGGACATCGCTACCGCCCTCTTCTGCAAGCAACCGGATCTTTGCAGTGGCTTCAAGTCCATTCATTACCGGCAGGGAGACATCCATGACGATCAGGCGGGGACTCAGTGCCCTGAATTTTTCGACACCCTCCTGTCCGTCAGTTGCCATGGCATATCTCAGACCCGCGATGTCGAGTATCTGGGAGAAAACCAGACGGTTGGTCTCGTTGTCCTCACAGACAAGAATGTCGCACTGCTCCTCTTTCCCGCCGGAATATTGATGCGATATCGGCGCTTCCAATGCCGGCTTTTCTGCCTGCTCATGATGCCTGGCATGCACGGCAGCCGTTTTCCGCGGGGTTCCCAGCGCGTCGCCGACCGCCTGAAGCAGCCGGGCTGAACTGATCGGCTTCAGGAGGTGGCCCTGAATGTCGAGCGAGGCAAACGACCGTCCGTCCGGCAATTCGGCCGATGTGGAAAGCATGACGACCGGAGTGGTGGCGATTGCCGCCTCCTGCCGCAGAAGGTTGACCAGCTCGCTGCCCGGCATCGCGGGCATCTCCTGGTCGAGCAGGACGCAGTCAACCGGTATGCCGGCTCCTTGCGCGGCTTTGAGGATTTGCAGCGCGGCATGCCCGTCTTCGGTTGTTGCGACGTCAAAGCCCCAGGCGGTGAGCTGCTCTGCCAGAACGGTTCGGTTGATTTCCTTGTCGTCCACCACCAGCATTCGTGCGCCGCTGGCCGGAGCCGGTTTGGCAGCCGCGCCCGCTTCGTCGGGCACCACCGGCATTTTCACCTCGAACCAGAAGCGGGAACCGGCATTCTCGCTGCTTTCAACCCCGATCGTACCGCCCATCAGTTCGACAAGCGCTGCCGAAATTGCAAGCCCAAGCCCGGTCCCCTCATGCTTGCGGGTGGCGGAACCGTCGACCTGGGAAAATTTCCTGAACAGAAGGTGCTGCTTGTCGGCCGGAATACCACAGCCGGTATCCTCGACCGCCACCTTCAGGGTGGCCGACTTGCCGGGACGCCAGTGTCCGACGGGTTCGATGTCGATCAGGATGTGGCCGGTTTCGGTGAACTTGACGGCATTGCCGACGAGGTTTGCCAGAACCTGCCGGAAACGGCCGGCATCGCCAACCATCATTTCCGGTGTATCCGGCGAAATGCGCACGACCAGTTCGAGATCCTTTTCAGAGACCCTGGGATAGACCAGACCCGCCACATCATCCACGGTTTCACGAAGGCGGAAGGGCGCCGGATCGAGTTCCATCCTGCCCGCATCGATCTTCGAAAAATCAAGGATGTCGTTGATGATTGTCAGCAGCGAACTGCCTGATCTGACGATCACGTCGGTGAACATCTTCTGCTTGTCGTCGAGCCCGGTCTGCGCCAGAAGCTCGGCCATGCCCATGACGCCGTTCA
>JAGRLQ010000213.1:1031-2634 GCA_020441735.1 Nitratireductor sp. | reverse complement strand
CAACAACGTCGAAACCAAACCGGGCGTCGGTTACCCGAAAGACTGGGAAAACCAGAAGGCCTGGAACGGCGGCTGGGTTCGCAAGTCCAATGGCAAGATCCAGCCCAAAATGGGTGCCAAGTGGCGCATCCTGGCAAAGATCTTCGCCAATCCGGACCTGCCGGAAATCGATGACTATTACGAACCGTTCAACTTCGATTACGGCTATCTGCAGACAGCAGGCGAGGTTCAGACGTTCCCGACCGCGCGCCCGCGCTCCTCGATCACCGGTGAGCGGATCGAGAAGATCGAGTGGGGACCGAACTGGGAGGAAATCCTCGGCGGCGAGTTCTCCAAGCGCTCGAAGGACTACAACTTCGAAGGCGTCCAGAAGGAAATCTACGGGGAATTCGAAAATACCTTCATGATGTATCTGCCGCGCCTGTGCGAGCATTGCCTCAACCCGACCTGCGTGGCTTCCTGCCCGTCCGGCGCGATCTACAAGCGTGAGGACGACGGCATCGTCCTGATCGACCAGGAAAAATGCCGTGGCTGGCGCATGTGCGTTTCCGGCTGCCCCTACAAGAAGATCTACTACAACTGGCAATCCGGCAAGTCCGAGAAGTGTACCTTCTGCTATCCGCGCATCGAGGCGGGTCAGCCAACCGTCTGTTCTGAAACCTGTGTCGGCCGCATCCGCTATCTTGGTGTGATGCTCTACGACGCTGACAGGATCGAGGCAGCCGCCTCAACTGCCGACGAGCAGGATTTGTACGAAAAACAACTGGAAATATTCCTCGATCCCAACGACCCGGCTGTTATCGAACAGGCCCGCAAGGATGGCGTGCCCGAAGCCTGGCTGCAGGCTGCCAAGGCTTCGCCTGTCTACAAGATGGCCATGGACTGGAAGGTGGCATTCCCGCTTCACCCGGAATACCGCACGCTTCCCATGGTCTGGTACATCCCGCCGCTGTCTCCCCTTCAATCGGCGGCGGAAGCCGGAAAGATCGGCTGGGATGGCGAACTGCCGGATGTCCGGTCGATGCGTATCCCCGTTCGCTACCTCGCCAACCTGCTGACAGCCGGCAAGGAAGAACCCGTGATCTCGGCTCTGGAACGCATGCTTGCCATGCGCAGCTATATGCGGGCGAAAACCATTGATGGCGTCAACAACGAAAAGATCGCCGAGAAGGTCGGACTGACCGGTCAGATGATCGAGGACATGTACCACATCATGGCCATTGCCAATTACGAGGACCGGTTTGTCATTCCGACCTCGCATCGCGAGATCACCGAGGATGCCTATGACCTTCGCGGCTCCTGCGGTTTCTCCTTCGGCAATGGCTGTTCTACGGGCGATGCCGACAGGGATCTGTTTGGCGGCAAGAAAACCCGTACGACGCAAACACCAACCGATCTGTTCAAGGAGTTGACCTGATGATCACGGCACTCAAAACAGCCTCCATCCTGTTGTCTTATCCGACGCAGGAAATCCATGCGGCCCTGCCCGAGTTGGTGGACATCCTGGAAAAGGGTAACCAGTCCGGCAAGCGCGAGGTCAAGCTGCTTGCAGAACTGGCAAGTAACATCGCCGATGGTGATCTCTACGACATGCAGGAGCGTT
>JAGRLQ010000213.1:0-923 GCA_020441735.1 Nitratireductor sp. | reverse complement strand
TGATGGCGGTCTACGAAGAAAACGGACTGGCAATCGGTGAGAAGGAACTTCCTGATTATCTTCCGCTTTTCCTCGAATATCTGGCAACCCGGCCCGAGGCTGAAGCGCGCGAGATGCTGTCCCAGACATTGCATATCATCACGGCGCTTCGTGAGCGGCTCAATAAGCGCAAGTCGATCTATGCCAATGCATTTCTCGCCCTGGAGGCATTTGCCAAGGCAAAGCCGGACCAGAGTCTCGTCGAAACGATCCTGGCAAGACCCGAGGACAACCCCGATGACCTGGAGGCACTCGATGCCATCTGGGAGGAAGAGGTTGTCACCTTCGGCGGCAACTCCGGCGAAAACGATTGTGGGCCGGATCGCCTGCAGCGCCAATTGAGAGCCTCTCAGCGCAAGGCTTCCAATCTAGATCAAAATCCGAACACCAACCCGGTTTCAGGGGAGGCACGTTAGTCATGACCGATTTTCTTCATCAGCTCCTGTTTGGGGTCTATCCCTACATTGCCCTGGCGGTTTTGATACTGGGGACTGCTCTGCGATATGATCGTGAACCCTATTCCTGGCGTTCCGGATCAAGCCAGTTGCTTCGGCGCAAGCAGCTTGTCTGGGGTTCGGTACTCTTTCATGTGGGTGTGCTGGTCATTTTCTTTGGCCACCTGGTCGGCCTGCTGACCCCGATTGCCATATTCGATGCCATCGGCATCAGCCATGGTGCAAAACAACTATTGGCGATTATCGCCGGCGGCATCGCCGGGGTCATGGCGATCATTGGCGCAACCCTTCTGGTTCACCGGCGGCTGTTTGATGCACGGGTCAGGGCAGCATCAAGCACATCCGATACGCTGATCATCGTTCTGTTGTGGCTGCAACTGGCGCTTGGCCTGGCGACCATTCCGGTCTCGATGCAGCATCTGGATGGTC
>JAGRLQ010000212.1 GCA_020441735.1 Nitratireductor sp. | reverse complement strand
CAATCGGTGGTCAGCCTGCTGGACGAGCGGGTCAAGGCGCCTTCAGAACGCAGCCCCTCCATTCTGGAAGTGCCAAGCATGTTTCAGGTAGCAACCCTGGTCGGCAAGACCCTGCGCGAAGTGATTTCAACGTCCGCAGAAACCGGGCAGGAGGCGGAGACCCGATTTTCCGGCACCATCGTGGTCGGCGGTCAGATCAAGGGCGGTGCGCCGAGGCTCTTCCTGATCTATCCGGAGGGCAATTTCGTCGAGGCTTCCGACGACACGCCGTTTTTTCAGGCCGGTGAGACAAAATACGGCAGGCCAATCCTCGTTCGAGCCTATGATTCCGGTATGCGCTTTTCCGAAGCAGTGAAACTGCTGCTGGTGTCCTTCGACAGTACGATCAAAGCCAATCTTTCCGTTGGTCTTCCGCTTGATCTCCAGATTTACGAGACCGACAGCTTCAAGCGCGGTCTCGAGAAGCGGATTACCGCCGATGATCCCTATTTCCAGCTTGTTTCAAACGGATGGGGCGAGGCGCTGAAATCGGCCTTTTCTGCCATACCGGATCCGGAGCTGTAGTTCCCGTCGTCAAGGCGACCAGCTAGAGCGCCCAGTCAAAGGCCCTGTGGAGCGCTGCCACGCCGCCCTTCTCGATCCATTTGCCATGGGCGATGATGATCCGCTCGGGCTGGCAGGCGAGCATCCATTCCACAACCGGCCGGAAACGGTGCTTTCCGCCCAGAAAGCTGAGACGGAAATCAACCGGTGCCTTGGCCTTGTGGACGCCCGCAAGGCGGACGAGGAAGCGGTTGAAGCGGCCTTTCAGGCGATCCATTTCGTAGTTTTCGATGAGGTCGGCCAGAATCAGGGTTTTCGACGCTTTGTGAAAGAACACGACTTCTTCCATGGCGAAGGAGCCGCGGGCGATGCGCTGGTCGATATCGTCTTCCCACTCCGGTGGCGGCAGATCCGACAAATCGTCACTGAAGGATACGCTGGAGCGTTTTCTTACACCGGGTGAAGCCCAGACACGGGCATTCGGATAGCGTTTCGACCAGGGATCAAGCGAAACGTGGTGGATGGCGTTCGGCGAAACCAGATGGGTCACAGGGCCGAGCGCATCGATGTCTGCAAGCAGGATTTCATCCGGCTTTGTAGGAGAGTGCAGCCATAATTCACCGCCGGCAAGGCGGATCACGGTCATGCGGGTCGGGAAGGGCAGTTTCCAGCCGCCATACCCCCAATGCAGGACGGGTCCATCGACAATCCAGATATCCTTGCCGATGGGCTGCAACTGGTTCTGCGGCTCATAGGCCCGGTAGTCAGACTGCTTGCTTGCGGGATCAGACATTGCATCTCCTGCGGTCGCGTGCGGTTTTTTCGTCGCACATATTGCTCCCGAGTTGCCGGCAATCAAGGGCGGTGTCTCAGTCTGAATTTCTGCTTTGAACCCCAAGCAGAAACTGGTTGGCACTGAGGAGGCAACTCTTTTGCATCTGCATTTCCCAATACTCTGCTGACAAGAGGTTGTCAGGAGCACGCTGGTACTAGTTTCAGTGAGAACTGGCTCTGGTTGAGTTCCCCAAAGGAGATTGCATTGGCCACCGGTATCCGACTGAACCAAACGCTCACTTCATTCATCGAGCAACAGCAACTGTTTTTTGTTGCCACGGCTGATGTCGATGGACGGGTAAACGTCTCCCCCAAGGGGATGAACACCCTTCGCGTGGCGAATGATACGACAATTCGTTGGCTTAACCTGTCTGGTAGCGGCAACGAAACGGCGGCCCATGTTCGCGCTACAGGGCGTATGACCCTTATGTTTTGCGCCTTTGAAGGCAATGCCATGATCCTGCGGGTTTACGGCTTGGCCAAAGTTTACCACCCATACGATATTAGCTGGCCAGAGAGGATCGCCGAGTTTCCGGATATTGCCGGTAGTCGCCAGGTATTTGAATTGGCGGTTGATCTGGTTCAAACGTCATGCGGCACAGGCGTGCCCGTCATGGCCTTCCAGTCGGACCGCGCGGATCGTGAGCTTGTCCCGTTCTATGAGGAAATGGGCGAAGAAGGCGTCAAGGATTACTGGCAACGCAAGAACCAGGTGACAGTCGATGGAAAGCCGACAGGCATATTCGATGGGAGTTAGATTGCCGCGTCCGAATTGCGGAAATTCAAAGGGCGACACCGCCGAGCAGTCGATTGCTTGACATTTGCGGGCTACGGGACTATCTCCGCGCCGGTGCCGGGCATTTTGCCCGGTTCTTTTTTAACGTATCCCGTGAATTCGGCTGCAAAACGTGCGCGGCCGGTTCTGTCAGCCGGTGAAAACGACCGGCAGAGGAGGGTGCGTTTCCTTGCAGCGACGCAATCATGCGGCGCTGAAGTCCGTTGAAGGAAACTGCAATGAGCAAGCGTGTATCATCCAAATACAAAATCGACCGCCGTATGGGCGAAAACATCTGGGGCCG
>JAGRLQ010000211.1:9852-17382 GCA_020441735.1 Nitratireductor sp. | reverse complement strand
CGTCCAGCAGGCTGACCACCGATTGGGTGGTCGCCAGATTGCCTGCCGTCATCAGCGTGATCAGCCGCTCGCCGGGAACTTCCCAGGTAAACATCTTCTTGAACACGGAGACATTATCGACTCCCGCATTGGTGCGCGTGTCCGACATGAAGACAATGCCTTTGTCGAGCTGCAGTCCAACGCAATAAGTCATGAATGATGTCCGAATCGAATGCTTGCAGGAGAATCCCGCCGGATGCGGGAATTTACTGCTGGACCTGGATGTTCACAAGCACCTTGTCGCTGCTCGTATCGCTGTTGCCGTGATGCAGACCGGTGACCGGCGCCGCCTGGCGGTAATCGAGGCCGACAGCCACCCGCACATAGCGGCTATCGGGCGAAATCCGGTTTGAAACATCAAATCCCACCCAGCCGAGACCGTCGAAATGAATCTCCGCCCAGGCATGCCCCGCCTCCTGATCCACCCGGTCGTTCATCATCAGATAGCCGGAAACGTAACGGGCGGGAAACCCGAGCTGGCGGGCAAGGCCGATCAGAATGTGCGAATGGTCCTGACAGACCCCCTTGCCGAGTTCCAGCGCCTCCTCGGCGGTGGTTTCCGAGTTCGTGGCTCCGGTTTCGTAGCCCACAGCGTCAACGATCAGTGCCGACAGAGCATGCATCTGCGCCACATCGTTTTCGTGATCCGTTCCGGCCTCGCGCAGCAGCGCCCTGCCCCCGCTGCCCGGCCGTGTCAGCCCCGTCTGGCGCTTGTAGTACCAGAGTGGTGCATAGCCTCCATGCTCGCCCAGTACACCCGCCGTATCGCGTATTTCCACCGTGCCTTCACAGGCGATGGTAATCTCGTGCGGCTGGCCCTGATAGGCCGCCAGAATGACCTCGTTGCGATGCTGGTCTGTAAACCGCAACTGTTCTTCAGCCCCTTCCAGGGTGATATTCCAGTCCATGACCTTCTGGATGGCATGTTCGCGCGGTTGCATGCGCAATTCCATCAGCCCGTAAGACACGGGCGCCGCATGCAGGTATTTCGTCTCGTGGCGGATTTTCAGCAGCATCGTGTTACTCGATAAACCGGTAATCGGCTTCGATCCGCAAGCCGAGCGCGTTATTGCGGGTAATAAACTCGCTGATGTACTCATGCAGGCCGCGCTCGAAGATCGAGGCGATGCTCAGCGAACGCAACTCGCTATAGGTATCCTCGGCAATGGCGTGGCAGGCATGACGCTCGCCGTAATTGTTCTCCAGATAACCGAGATTGTCGTTGATCTTGCCATAGCAGAAGGCGAGCGAACGCGGCATGCGGCGGTCCAGAACGAGAAAGTCGGCAATCGCCGCCGCATTCGTTTCGCTGCTATGAACATGACGGAAAGAGCGATGGGCTGAAACCGAGCGCAAAATATTGTCCCATTGCACATTGTCGAAAGTGGAACCCACCGGCATCGCCGAAGGCAGCAGCACGTAATATTTGACGTCGAGAATGCGCGCGGTGTTGTCGGCCCGCTCGATGAACGTGCCGATGCGGGCGAAATCATAGATGTCGTTGCGCAGCATAGTGCCGTGCAGCGCGCCGCGCACCTGGGCGCTTTGCTGGCGGATCGTATTGAGGACATCCGGCAGTTCGCGTTCGCCCACCTTGCGCTGAAGTGCGGCGGAAACCGTCATCCAGCACTCATTGGTAGCTTCCCACACTTCCCGGGTCAGAGCGGTACGTACCATGCGCGCATTGGTGCGGGCAGCCGTAATGCAGGAAAGCACGCTTGAAGAACTTTCTTTCTCGCGCAGCAGAAAATCGACAGCACCGGACTGGTCGAAAACCTCGTTCTTTTCCAGATAGGCGGTCCGTACACCGGCTGTGTCGATAACAGAGGCCCATTCATCGCTTGCCGCATGGGGCCGTGTCAGGGAAAGCCGCAAACCGGCTTCGACCAGACGGGCGACATATTCGCTGCGTTCCAGGTACCGGAACATCCAGAACAATCCGCCCGCAGTCTTTCCCAGCATGAGCTTTTGCCCCTATTCCCCCAGCACCCAGGTATCCTTGGTGCCGCCCCCTTGCGAGGAATTGACCACAAGGGATCCCTTTTTCAGCGCAACCCGCGTCAGCCCGCCCGGCGTGATGGTGATTTTCTCGCTCGAAACCAGCACGAAGGGCCGTAAATCGAGATGGCGCGGCGCCAGGCCATTGGCTGTCAGGATCGGCGCCGTCGATAGCGCCAGTGTCGGCTGGGCAATGTAGTTGCCGGGCCTTGCCTCCAGTTTCTTGCGGAAATTGGCGATCTCGCGCTTGCTTGCCGCCGGCCCAACCAGCATGCCGTAACCACCCGAACCATGCACTTCCTTGACCACCAGTTCATGCAGATGTTCGAGCACGTAGGACAGCGCATCGGGCTCCGAGCAGCGCCAGGTCTCGACATTCGGCAGCAAGGGCTTCTCGCCGGTATAGAATTCAACGATGTCCGGCATGTAGGAATAGATCGCCTTGTCATCGGCAATACCGGTGCCTGGCGCATTGGCAATGGTAATCCCGCCCGAGCGGTAGACATCCATGATACCGGGCACGCCGAGCATGGATTTCGGATTGAAGACCAGCGGATCGAGAAACTCGTCATCGACCCTGCGGTACATGACATCCACCGGCTGATAGCCGCGCGTGGTGCGCATGGCGATGCGCCCGTCGACAACCCGAAGATCATGCCCCTCGACCAGTTCGACACCCATCTGGTCGGCCAGAAAGGAATGCTCGAAATAGGCCGAATTGTAGATGCCAGGCGTCAGCACGCAGACAACGGGCCTATCAGTGCACTTGTCAGGCGCTGCCATGGCAAGCGAATGGGCAAGATCGCGCGGGTATTTCGAAACATCGCGCACCCGGTTGCGTGCAAAGAGTTCGGGAAACATGTGCAGCATGGTTTCCCGGTTTTCCAGCATGTAGGAAACGCCCGAAGGCGTGCGCGCATTGTCCTCAAGCACGAAAAAGCTGTCGGGGCCGGTACGCACCAGATCGATGCCGACGATATGGGTATATATCCCGCCCGGAGGCGAAACACCGATCATCTCGGGCAGGAAGGCATCGTTGTTGGCGATCAGTTCGACGGGAATGCGGCCTGCCCGCAGGATTTCCTGACGATGGTAGATATCATACAGGAAAGCGTTGATGGCCCGCACCCGCTGCTCGATACCGCGCTCCAGCTTCGACCATTCATTGGCAGAGATGATGCGCGGCACAATATCGAAGGGGATGAGCCGTTCGGTTGCCTCGCGCTGGCCATAGACGTTGAAAGTAATGCCGGTTCGGCGGAAAAAGGCTTCCGCCTCCGCCGATTTCTTTTTCAGCCGCTTGATATCCTCACCGGCAAACCACTGGGCATATCCCCGGTAGGGATCGCGGGGGGAACCATCCCCATTCGACATTTCGTTGAAGAACTCAGGCAACGCTGTCATGACGTTACCTTACCGCGTTACGGGTTTTGCGCAAGCGGTCCAAAAGTTGCAACCTGCGCTATTTTTAGGCAGCCTGCACTTTCAGCCCAAAGCCGCGCAGCAACTTCGCTGTTAGCACATCGGGTTTGCCACCGGTAAAAAAGGCAACATCGTCTTCCTGTATCTCGCCCTTTTGCTCTGCAGTCGGCAACGGCTCGATCAGCGACGCAGCGCGGCGGGCGATCGCTTCCGAGGTGTCGATCCAGTCCACAGGCCAAGGCGCCATCTTGCGCATCCGGTTGACGAGAAAGGGATAGTGGGTGCAGGCGAGCACGACGATGTCCGTGCGCTTTCCGTCCTCTTCATAAAAACAGGGGGCGATTTCCTGCTGGACGGCCGCTTCATCCACCAGGTTGCCGCGCATGTAGCTTTCGGCAAGCGCTGCCAGCCGCGTGCTGCCAACCAGGCGCACATGGCATTTCGAAGCCCACTCACCGATCAGGTCGCGGGTATATTGACGCCGAACGGTTCCCGGCGTCGCCAGCACCGAAACGAGACCGGAACGCGTGCGCTCTGCGGCAGGCTTGATCGCAGGTACTGTGCCGACGAACGTCTGGTCCGGATATACCTCGCGCAAATGGCTGATCGCCAGCGTCGAGGCGGTGTTGCAGGCGATGACCACAATCTCCGGCTTCCACTGCGAGATGAGATCGCCAAACAGGCCGGTCATGCGTTCCAGCAGTTCCGCCTCTTCCCAGTCGCCATAGGGAAAGGCCGCATCATCGGCCACATAGATAAAACGCCGGTCGGGCATCAGCACACGCGCCTCGCGCAGTACCGTCAGGCCCCCAATGCCTGAATCGAACACCATTACGCTCATCGGATCTACTGCCCCTTGTCACCGCCCGATTGCCGGTCGCTATCGTCCGTCACGGCTTTTGACCGTCTCGTCCAGGTATCGCCGCGCAGCAATTGCCGCCCGAATTCGCGGTAGCTCGCAAGCCGCTCGCCACGAACTCTCACCGCTCCGTTTTCGGTAAAGCCGAAAAGCAGCCGGTATGTGGCAAGATGGCGGGCGCTGAAATAGCTGAACGCAGCACCGAGAACGAAACCGGCAATCGCATCCGAGGGAAAATGCACCCCAATGGCCGGCCGAGATACAGCAAGCCACGCGCCCACCAGCAGCAGGAAGACCCGAAGCCTGGGAAAAAGCAGTGCCAGCGCCATGGCAAGCGTACCTGCCGTGGTCGAATGGCCGGAGGGAAAACTGCCGAAATCGTAATTGTCGGTGAAGTGGTTTGAAAACCAGACACGGCCGTCGGGAACGAGTTCCGGCCGCGCCCGGCCAAATACCAGTTTCAGAAGATTGGCGGCGATGCCCGAAGCAGCAACCGCGAAGAATACATACCAGGCAGCAAGGACAGCCCGGTGCCAAACGCGCTTTGCGCTGCCCCTGAACCGTTCGGAGGTGGCGATGGACAGTACAATCAGCACCAGCCCGGTCAGAACGAGGATCCAGCCGGATTTGCCCGCATCGGTCATGGTGGCAAAAAACCTGTTTGAAGCGCCACCTCCCGCCAGTGCCTCCAGGAACAGGCGGTCTGCCGTCAGTACGGCAAGCAGAATGACGGAGCCGAAGACTGCCAGCCATTCGAGCAGGGTGAACCAGTGAGGAAACACGTTGAAGCGCGTGTCGCGGCGGCGCTTGCCCATGAAGGCAAACCACCGGCGCACGCCATCTGCCCATCCGATGAATTCACCGCGAAGTGTGTCGAACATGTTCTGCACCGCAACCTGTTCCTGAATATGGTTCCGGCTTTTGCCCTATCGGCAGGCGTGTGACAAGAAGCAGCTGCGCCACTGTCCTTTGGTGCCTGACGGGTCCAGTCTGAAAGGCCCGCATAAAGGCAAAAAAAGACGGCGCCGTGGAGGCGCCGCCTTTGCTCTCGAAAGATACCCGCTTACTGGGCGGAAATCACCGTCATCACCAGTTTGCCGTCAACCTTGATGGGGCCATCTTCCTTTGCGCCAAGCGTGTATTCGAACTCGCCAGCCTTCATGCCGCCGGTCTCGCCATGCAGCATCAGCATCAGCTTGTCGCCGGAAGCGACACTCTCATCCAGCGGCGCGGTAACGTTCATGTTTTCACCGGCTTTTACCGCCGCATGGCCAACCACGGGACCGGGTTTCATGTCATCGCCGGTGCGGTGAACCACCAGCCAGCCATCTTCGCCAGCAACGATTTTTGAGGCGGTAACACTGCCGCCGGAAACGTCCTGGTCCGACCCTTCGACCATCAGGGTCGCGTGGCTGGCTGCAAAGGCAGCAGCGCTTGCAAGAACGACTGCGGAAAGGGTGACGCCGGCAATCATGCCGTTATGGGAAAATTTCATTGGGTTCTCCGTTGTCTGCCGGGCAGCCTCATGCCACCCGCATCGAACGGTTAACGGATCGGCCCCGCGAAAAGTTTCACCAGCCGTACTTTTTTCTCAGCTTTGCGGCAGACCGTCAGTGATGTCGTAATAGTCGCCCTTGTCGGCAACGAAGATGTGTTTTTGGAGCCTCAAGCCTGTCGGCATGTCGAGACACCCGGCGAGAATCGAGGTGAAATCGTCCTTTTCATGCTTCCACAGTAGGGCCGAGCCGCACTCGGCGCAAAAGCCACGCCTGGCCACATCGCTCGACTGGAACCACTTGAGATGTTCTCCGCCCTCGATCTCGATTGCCTCATCAGGCGCATTGGTGGCGGCATAATAGTGACCGGTCTGCTTGCGGCACTGGCCGCAGTGACAGGCAACAACCGGCCGCATCGGACCGGAAATCCTGAGCCTGATACGCCCGCACAGACATGACCCGGTATGGATTTCCTCGCTCATGGCTTTCCTCTCTTCGCTTCCGGTGCTCACCGACTATCAGTTTTCGCAGGGGCCGAAAATGCAAAAGGCAGCCCGGGGGCTGCCTCCTGACAATTCCTGAAAGCGCAAAAAGAAAACGCTAAACCGCGACCTTCTGTTCGCTCTCGCTTCTGCCCTCTTCCAGCAGTTCGGCAATCAGGAAGGCAAGCTCCAGCGACTGCGAGGCATTGAGGCGCGGATCGCAATGGGTGTGATAACGATCGGCGAGATCCTCGTCACTGACGGCCCGTGCACCACCCGTGCATTCGGTGACATCCTTGCCGGTCATCTCGAAATGCACGCCCCCGGGATAGGTTCCCTCGGCCTGATGGACGGCAAAGAACTGCTGCACTTCCTTCAGCACCCGCTCGAAAGGCCGCGTCTTGTAGCCGGAGGTCGAGGTGATCGTATTGCCGTGCATCGGATCGCAGGACCATACGACTTTCTTTCCTTCCTTCTCGATGGCACGGATCAGTTGCGGCAGGTGCTCGCCCACCTTGTCGGCGCCGAAACGGGCAATCAGTGTCAGCCGGCCCGGCTCGTTTTCCGGATTGAGGATGTCGATCAGTTCGATCAGCCCGTCCGGCGTGGTCGACGGTCCGCATTTGAGCCCGATCGGATTCTTCACGCCCCGGCAGTATTCCACATGGGCATGGTCCGGCTGGCGTGTGCGGTCGCCGATCCACAGCATGTGGCCGGAGGTGCCGTAGTATTCGCCCGTGGTTGAATCAATCCGGGTCAGTGCTTCCTCGTAACCCAGCAGCAGCGCTTCGTGGGAAGTGTAGAACTCCGTCTCACGCAGGCGCGGATGGTTTTCCGGGGAAATGCCGACCGCCTTCATGAAGCGCATGGTTTCCGTCAGCCGTTCGGCCAACTGCTTGTAACGCTCCGACTGGGGCGAATTGCGCACGAAACCGAGCATCCATTCGTTGACGTGCTCAAGGTTGGCGTAACCACCCTGGGCAAACGCGCGTAGCAGGTTGAGCGTTGCCGCCGACTGCCGGTAGGCCATGATCTGGCGCTCCGGATCGGGAATACGGCTCTCGGGGTTGAACTCGGTCGCATTTATGATGTCGCCGCGATAACTCGGCAGCGCCTCATCGCCCTTCTTCTCGATGTCGGAGGAACGCGGCTTGGCGAACTGCCCGGCAATACGACCCACCTTCACCACCGGCTTGGCAGCGGCAAAGGTCAGCACCACCGACATCTGCAGGAA
>JAGRLQ010000211.1:2897-9841 GCA_020441735.1 Nitratireductor sp. | reverse complement strand
CGCGGAAGAAATCGCGGATGTTGTCAGCGCCGTGCTCGGCAAAGCTTTCCGCGCAATCGCCGCCCTGCAGCAGGAAGGCCTCGCCAGCGGAAACCTTGGCCAACTGACTCTTGAGCGCCCGCGCCTCACCGGCGAAAACCAGCGGCGGATAGCTTGCAAGGCGCGCTTCAACCGCCTTCAGAGCTTCCTTGTCGGCATAATCGGGCATCTGCACGAACGGCTTAGAACGCCAGGAATCCGGGGACCATTTATCAGTCATGGGCATCACCTTGTACGCTGAACTGGCAATTTGCCGGGAAAACCGGGATTAAACGCCAAAAGTTTAAACGCTGGGCGGCCTTATAGGCAAGCTTGCACGCCATTGCCAGCCCATTCCGCATCCTTGCCGGCGGGTGCTATTCCGCTATCCGTTCCAGGCCAGCGGCAAACCGCACGCCTGCTTCGCGGAGCATGCGGTTGTAACGGGCCCTGCGGTCCTCCGGCACGGCCGTCATGCGCGGATAATGCGGCGCAAGGCGGTCTTTCAGAATTTCCCGGTCAAACCCGCTTGTCGTGCGCATGAAGGCGGAAAGCCCGGCTTCGCCATGGCTGTCGAGAAACCCGTCCATCACTGTATGGAGATAGGACTCGACCAGCGGCGAGTTCCCTTCTGCCTCTGCCATTCCGACATAAACAAAAAGATCGCCCGCCTGTAGCGAGGCAAGCATTGCCGGCGTTTTATCGCAATCGGTGAACAGGTCCGCTGGCATGAGCGTCACCCGCTCGTAGTGACGTTCGCGCTCATCGAGCGACGGCAGGCTGGAAGCCCGGTCGAAAACCAGCATGCCGTGGATTTCACAGGCCTCGTCACGGTGTACGCTGAGCAGTGCCCGATCGGGCAATCCATCGCCGGGCCGTGCCTGCCAGTGCCGCCGCCAGCCTTTCAGCCGGGCGGGTGCAGCATGCACATAAGGCGTTGCGAGTGTTGCCAGATTGACCAGCGAACCATAGCCGAAATAGGCAATCAGGCGATCGGGTTCTTCCTGCATGCTCGTTCAATCCACGCGTTCTCCGTTACGAACACGATAGCTCGGCGCATACAGCGTGACCAGTTCTTCCGCGGCTGTCGGGTGCACGGCCATGGTGCGGTCGAAATCTTCTTTCGTGGCGCCCATTTTCAGACTGATGCCGAGAAGCTGCGCCATCTCGCCGGAGTCGGGGCCAACCAGATGGACGCCTACCACCTTGCCGGTGGCTGCTTCGACAATGATTTTCATCAGCATTTTTTCATCGCGCCCGGGCAGAATGTATTTCATCGGCCGAAACTCAGAGCGGTACACATCGAGATCACGGTACATCTCCGCCGCTTCTTCCTCGCTCATCCCCACCGTACCGACTTCCGGCTGGGTAAAGACCGCCGTCGCCACCAGCTCGTGATCAGGCATGGTGGGATTGTCCTTGTAGAGTGTTTCGATGAGGCACATGGCCTCATGGATCGCCACCGGTGTCAGTTGCACCCGGTCAGTCACGTCCCCCACAGCATAAATCGACGGCACCGAGGATCGCGAATACTCATCAACCACCACCTTGCCGCCCCATTCGAGGCTCACGCCTGCCGCCTCAAGGCCCAGCGTTTCGGTATTGGGCTTGCGGCCGGTGGCAAGCAGAGCCTGATCGGCTTCCAGCACGTCTCCGTTGGTCAGCGTTACCTTGCGCCGGCTGCCATCCAGTTCAACCTGCGTAAGCTGCGCGCCCGTGATGAAGCGCACGCCCTTTTTCTCCATCTCCCCGCGCACATGGCGGCGCACATCCATGTCGAAACCGCGCAGGATCTCGTCGCCGCGCAGCACGACACTCACCTGGCTGCCGAGTTGCGCAAGGATGCAGGCAAATTCCAGTGCGATGTAGCCCGCCCCGTAAATGACAATCTCGCCGGGCAGTTCCGGCAGGTCGAAAATATCATCGGAGACGATGCAATGCTCGTGGCCTGCCAGTTCCGCCATGTGGTTCGGGCGGCCACCGACAGCGATCAGAATGGTTTCGGCTGAAATCTCCTCGCCGCTTGCCTCGATGCGCACCGTATTGGGACCGGTAACAACGGCGCGGCTGTCGATCATCTCCGCACCGTTGGTTTCCAGCCCCTTGCGGTACAGTCCCTCAAGCCGGCTTATTTCCTTGTCCTTGTTGGTGATCAGCGTTGCCCAGTCGAAAGCCGTTTCTCCGACCGTCCAGCCATAGCCCGGCGCATCCTCGATCAGTTTGGAGTATTGCGAGGCATAGACCATCAGCTTCTNNNNACGCAGCCGCGAATGACGCAGGTGCCGCCAAACCGGCTTTCCTCGGCCACCGCAACGCGCTTGCCGAGCGAGGCAGCGACACGACCTGCCCTGACTCCGCCGGAGCCGCCGCCGATGACAAAAAGATCATAATCGAATTGCGTCATTATCTGCCTCTGCATCAGTCGGAAAAAGGTTGGGCCTGCACAACAAAAACCCGGCCTCACAGCCGGGTTTCTAGCTTCTGTATTGCGCGATGCAAGCCTACTGAAGGCCGGCAGCGGTCATCTTTTCGCGAACGGCAGATGCAAGGTCGCGCTGTACGCCGCTGGACCAGACCTGGGCCGCACGCTCGATCTCGCGCAGCATGACCGGCGTTTGCTCAAGGAATTTCCTGCCTGCCTCGGTTTCATAGAAATCGGCAATCGCGTTCAGTTCCTCCTCGGTATAGATGCGGGAGAAAATCTGCACGATCTCGCTTTCCAGATCGCCACGGCGCCCGGCAAGAGAAATGGCGGCTTCGTCAACGAGCGCCGTAATCTCGGCTTCCTTGTCAGGCCGGTTGCGGATCAGTTCGGCCTTTGCCTGCTGCGCCATCCTCGGCAGGATGGTGTCCAGCCGGTTGGTCGAGCGGGTCGCGACGATCGCCCGCTTGGAAGCCGCCAGATGGCTTGCCGAAGCTTCCTGGGCATACCCGGCGGAAACCCCGAGGCTTGCCCAGATGAAAAGGGTGGCGATCAGGCTGATGGCCGATCTGGTAATGTTCATTCCTCTCTCCATTGCCTCCCGGGGGAAGAAACCCGTCCGGAATATGTTCGAATGCCCTCTGGGGCGCAAATCAGCGCCTTAATAGAGTGATACCGCCCTCTCCTGCAAGCACCACCGTGCTCGCCAGACCGATAAACAGGCCGTGCTGAACGACACCCGGAATCTCCAGAAGTGCGGAAGAAAGGGCTTCTGCGTCAGGAATGCGGCCAAAAGATGCATCGAGAATGAAATGCCCGCCATCGGTGAGATAAGGCTTGCCGTCTGCCTCACGCAAGCTGATTTCACCGGAAAGGCCAAGCGCCTGCGTACATTTTTCAACGGCCCGCCTGGTCGCCCCTAGCCCGAAGGGGTTGACCTCGATGGGCAGGGGAAAAGCGCCAAGCGTATCAACCAGCTTGCTGTCGTCGGCGATCACCACCATGTCGGCTGAGGCAGCAGCGACGATCTTCTCACGCAGCAATGCCCCGCCGCCGCCCTTGATCAAGGTCAGGGCGCGGTCGGTTTCATCCGCACCATCGACAGTCAGATCCAGCTCCGGGGTTTCATCCAGCGTGGTCAGTGGTACGCCGACCTCACGGCAAAGGGCCGCAGAGCGCTCCGAAGTCGGAACGCCGATCACGCTGAAACCCTTGGCGACATTGTCACCCAGAATGCGGATGAACTCATCTGCGGTCGAACCCGTGCCAATGCCGAGCTTCATGCCGTCCTTGACGAATTCGAACGCTGCTTCCGCAGCCTTTATCTTCAATTCACGGGACATCTTCGGCCCTGCTTGTTGCCTGTGGTTTCCGGCTTTGCGCCTAACATCTGGTTTTCTGCCCGCCAAGGGAAAGAATGCCGCGCCAACAGAAAATCCCCAAACCCGTTGCCTGCCGCTTGCAACCGCCCAGCGGCCCCGCTAAGCGCGTTGCAGGCAACGCAAGAGGTTTTCATGAACCGGGACTTCGCCATCGTATTCGATCTCGACGGCACGCTGGCAGATACGGCGCCCGATCTGCTTGCTGCGCTCAACCACTGCGTTCGCGATCACGGTTTCGGCGAATTCACGCTGACTGAGATCGGCCACCTGGTCGGTCACGGCTCCATTGCCATGATCCGCCGTGCCTTTGAACTGCACGGAGCCCACTTGCCGGATGATGTGCTGGCCGAACTGCACAGGGGCTTTCTCGACCACTACGAAGATAACATGGCCGTGCATTCCCGCCTGTTCGATGGGGCCGGCGAGTTGCTTGCACGACTGGCTGAAGAAGGCTTTCCGCTTGCCGTCTGCACCAACAAGTATGAAACGATGGCACGCAAGCTTCTGGGCGAACTCGGCATAGGTGACTGCTTTGCCGCGATAACCGGCGGCGACACATTCGAGTTCAGAAAACCCGATGCGCGCCATCTCGAACGCACCATCGACCTGTGCAACGCATCGAACGGCGTGATGATCGGCGACACGATTACCGATGCAGATGCAGCCAAAAACGCCGGCAGGCCACTGATCCTGGTCGATTTCGGCTATTCGTCCCAGCCGGTCAATGAGCTGGGGGCCGATCGCGTCATCTCCCATTTTTCGCAGGCTCCCGATGCCATCGGGGAAATTGTGGCCACCCGGTCTGGCTAGGGTATGGACTCAATTGAGCCTGCACCCTTGGGTTCAGCCTCTAGTATTTGTAAGTGTTCTGATAGTAGCTGACCGGATTCGAAATGGCGCGCCGCTGTTGGTAATCGCGGCTCCATGGATTAAGTCCGCCATACGGGTCCTGGTATCCTGAACCGGACGATGAACCCGAATGGGAAGACCCGGAAGAACCCGACGAATATCCTCCACCGCTGCTGGACCCGCCTGCAAAACCCACCAGCCACTTACGCCAGCCGGTCAACTCAGGTCCACCGGAGTAACTCATCCCGCTTCGGGATTTTTCGGCCTCGGCTGCCTCGATGGCTTTCAAATGCCGTTCTTTGCGCCGCTCATCGAGCGATTTCTTCACCTGTGCCTGCACAGCCCCTGTGGCATTTTCACGTTGACGGCGGGCATGGGAGCGTTCAATGCTCGCCCAGGTCGCTGCCTGGTCATTTCCGAGCCGGGCGGCCTCATCATAGAGAGCGGCGGCTCTCTCCAAATCCTTTGAAACGCCCCTTCCGGCCGCGTGCAATCCTGCCAGCCCCATGAAGCCTTCGGAATATCCTGCATCCGCGGCCTTCTGATAAAACCGGCGCGCCTCTTCGTATCTTCCCTGGAATTCCGCATCCATACCCAAGGCATGCGCAGCGAACGGGTTTCCTTCGCTTGCAGCCTTGCGGTAGAGCCGCTCCGCTTCCACTGCATCGCCAGCAACGCCCTGTCCATATTCGTAATGGCGTGCGAGCAGATAGTGCGCGTCCGTCTGCTCCAGCTCCGACAAGGCCGAAAAAATGCGGAAAGAGAGGGCGTAGTTTGCATCCTCCCAATACGCGGCGACACCCGCCACCATCAATGCAGCCACAGATTCGGGCTGCCCAAGCTGAGCTGAATGTTTCAGATAGGAAACGCCCAGCGCTTCATCGCGCTCTATTCCGCGTCCCACCAACAATGCCCGCCCGAGCGCATCGTACGCATTGGGGTCGCCTCCTCGCATGGCCTGCTGATAATAATCTACAGCCTTTGCATCAGACTGTTCGCCCGCTGCGCCTGTCCAGTAAATATTGCCAAGTTCCCATTGCGCTCGAGCGTCACCCTGCTTCGCTTTCTTTTCAAGAATGCTTAGCCGCTCAATCTGCATCAAAGAGCGTTCAGTCTCAGACAACGCAGCCAAGGCCACCACATCGCCTGCGAGTGCGGCGGCCTTCAGCTTTTCCCGGCTGGCCGCTTGCTCATCTTCGGAGGCGTATCCTTTCGCATATAGTTCTGCCAGGACCGTTTTTGCCCTTGCGCTGCCGGCCGCCTCCGCACGCTTGCCCCAATAGATGGCTTTTTGCGCATCAAATGCGCCGAAACCCTCTCGCCCGTAGAGGAGGGTCAGATTGGTCAGTGCCCCCTCATGATCCTTTTTTGCCGCCCTTTCCCAGTAGGCGATGGCTTCGTCATTGCTCAAGGAAATCGCGATCAAACCCAGATAGTTGTCTGCGTCAGCGCTGCCTTCAGCAGCTGCCATTTCCAGATAGGGTTTTGCCTTTGCTTCAGACCGTTCGACACCCTGACCGCTCATGTACATTCGGCCCGTCCGGACCTGGCCGTCTATATCGCCAAGGTCTGCGGCGTATTTGAACCAAGCGAACGCAGTCTCCTGCGAGGGGGTTACGCCCTTACCATTGGCATAGAGGATGCCCATGTTGTAGGCCGCTGCCGCATTTCCGGCACGCGCCTGCTTGTCCCAGATGCGAAACGCTTCGGCATAATCTCCCGCCTTGTAGGCGGCGAGCCCTGCTGATTTTCCGGCTTCAGCCTGACCGTAGATTGAGCTCGGCAATTCCTGTGCATTACCGCCCGGCACGAACCAGAGCGCCATTGCGAAGATCGTTGCCAAGACAATCAGTGAGCGGCTCATTTCCGGTCCCTGTTCCTGTGAAAACTGGGGTGTGGACTCAGTTGGACCGGTCCCTGATGGCGAACACATATACCATGTTATGAAAGCTGAGGGCTGTTTTCTCGAAGCGGATGCCAGCCCGCACATCAGATAGCTTGAACCGTGTCTTCAAAGCCTCCGTCATAGGAGGCCTTGAAGCTGACTTACATGGCAGGATCAAATAGCTGGATTGGGGTAAGGCCCTAGGCGGCCTTTGCACGCGTAGCCTTGGTCTGGGCCACAAGCTGCCGGCCTTCCAGCCAGGCCTCAAGGTCGCCAATCGCCATCGGCTTTGCAAACAGAAAGCCCTGCATGGCGTGGCAGCCTGCCGAGACCAGCTTGTCGAGCTGTTCTTCTGTTTCAACGCCCTCGGCAACCGTGGTGTAGTTCA
>JAGRLQ010000211.1:0-2817 GCA_020441735.1 Nitratireductor sp. | reverse complement strand
TCTTGAACACGTCGAACGGCAGGCGTGACAATTGTGCCAGGTTGGAATAGCCGGTACCGAAATCGTCAATGGCAAACCGCACGCCGATTTCCTTCAGCGTCTGTATGTGCTCCAGTGCCAGCGCCGGATTGCTCATCGCCATGCTTTCGGTGACTTCCAGTTCCAGCAGGGAAGGATCGGCCTTGGTCCGCTTCAGGATGGACTTCACATTGCTGGCAAAGTCGACCTTCTCGAACTGCTGGATCGAGATATTGACCGCAACCGGAACCGGCCTGCCACCAGCGCAGAAAGCGGCAATCTGCCGGCAGGCTGTTTCGATGACATGATCGCCCAGAGGCTGGATGAGACCGCAATCTTCGGCAACGGGAATGAACTCGCCGGGGCTTACCATGCCCTTGCCGGGATGATGCCAGCGCAGCAACCCTTCGACACCATAAACGGCACCGCTGCGTGCATCGACCTTGGGCTGATAATAGAGTTCCAATTCGCCTTTCTGCAGCGCCTTGCGCAGATCGGTTTCGATCTCCATGCGGCGGCCGGCCTGATGATTGAGTTCCTCGGAGAAGAAGCGGTAGGTGTTCTTGCCCTCCTCCTTGGCCTGGTACATCGCCATGTCGGAGTGCTTCAGCAGGGTCTGATAATCCTTGCCGTCGCGCGGGAAGGTGGCGATGCCGATCGAGGCTCCGATGTTGATCTCCTTGCCATCGATCACGAATGGCTCCCTCAGCGCCTGCAGAATACGCCGGGCGACGGTTGCAGCATCGGTCTCCTCGCGGATTTCCGGCAGCAGAATGGTGAACTCATCGCCGCCAAGTCGGGCAAAGGTATTGTCCTGCCTGTCACAATCTTCGGCATGAATTTCCTGCAGATCCTGTGCCGCCTCGAGCGAAATCTGGTCACCCTGGCACACCAGGCCGCTGATGCGCTCCGCAAAGGCTGCCAATAGCTGGTCTCCAAGATCATGACCGGATGTATCATTGACCCGCTTGAAACCGTCGAGGTCGAGGAACAGCAGCGCACCGGAGGTGCCATTACGCTCGACCTGTGCCACCGAGCGAGCGATCTCGCGCCGGAAGAACTCCCTGTTCGGCAGCCGGGTGATCTTGTCCACATAGGCCAGATCGTAGATCTGCGACATGTTGGTACGGATGGTGCGCACCATCTGGTTGAAGGAATCGGCCAGTTGACGGATTTCCAGGGCGCCACGGCCTTCCGCCTCACGCTCAAGATCACCATCTGCGATTGCTTTTGCCGTCTGCGTCAGACCCTTGAGCGGCGCGGTGATCTGCGACACCATTCTGGCGGCTAGCACAAGCCCGATCAGCAGGGTCGGCAGGATGGTCGCCAGTTTCGACCGGATCACCGGTACCAGCGTTTCCACCAGGCCCGGATTTTCGAACGCGATCAGCACCGAACCGATCGCCTGCGGCTCTCCTGCAGAAACGGCAAAACCGTTTCCGCCCGCAGGCCCTGCTCCAGCGAGCAGCGGTTCGGCAACCTCGATACGCCCGTCGCCAACATGCAACGCCGTCTTGCCGGTCGAAAGCGCCTGATCGTGCAGAACGCTTGAATCAACGGCAATAACGGGAGATGTGGCAAGATCGCCATCGAGGAAAAAGGTCTTGTCCCGGTCCACAACGGAAAGCTGGCGAATGTCGCCACGTTTCCTTACCGAGACAAGAATGGACTCGATATCGTCCAGATCGAAATGATTGAATTGTTTTTCCAGGCTTCGCGCGATCACATTGGTAACGCCCAGCGCAGCGTCGATGCGCTGCTGGCGTTTGTGTGCGATTTCACTGGAGGTATCTGTAAAAAGCTGGGCAGCAAGAAGCAGGGCCGCAACGCCCAGCACCAGGCAAAGAAACCTGAAATGCATACCGGATACCATCGCTGACATGCGATGCTTCATGTTATCCACCCTTCCGGCATTATACATTTGCCGGTTGTTTAGTCCCCTGACTGCAACCCGTATAGCGCGGTCCACCTGACGACTGGTAAACCGGTCTGAAATTTGGCCAACTTCCGTTCAGGATGGTTATCGAAACCTTAGCCAGGCAACTACGCCAGTGCCCGCCCGGGAGACCGTCTGCCTCCCGACTCTGCGAATCCACCGTCTTTCCCGCTCCATCGCTTGTAATTGGTCCAAAGCGTTGTAAGACACCTCACATACCGCCATTCAAAGCCTGAGGTTTCTGCTCCGATGAATGAACGCGCTGCGCCGCCCGCCAACGATCCTGCCGCCAGTTCCCTGTTTCCCCTTGGCGCCGATGACACTTCCTACCGTCAACTGACCGCCGATCTGGTCTCCACCGACACCTTCAGGGGCGAGGAAGTGCTGTCGGTTGAACCCGAAGCCCTGCGCCTTTTGTCAGAACAGGCCTTCATGGACATCAACCACCTGCTGCGGCCGGGCCATCTCAAGCAGCTCGCATCGATCCTCGATGATCCTGAAGCCACCGACAATGACAAGTTCGTCGCCTATGACCTGCTGAAGAATGCCAATATCGCTGCCGGTGGCGTGCTGCCCATGTGCCAGGACACAGGCACCGCCATCGTCATGGGCAAGAAGGGCGTGCGCGTATGGACCGATGGCAGCGACGAGGCAGCCCTCGGCCATGGCGTGCTGGATGCTTATGAAAAGCGCAATCTGCGCTATTCGCAGCTGGCACCGCTTTCCATGTTCGAGGAGAAGAACACCCGCAACAACCTGCCGGCCCAGATCGACCTCTATTCGGAGGGTACCGACGCCTACAAGTTCCTGTTCATTGCCAAGGGCGGCGGCTCTGCCAACAAGACCTTCCTGTTTCAGGGCAC
>JAGRLQ010000017.1:7725-8412 GCA_020441735.1 Nitratireductor sp. | reverse complement strand
GTGCATATTGGATTTGACCTTTTGCCCGGTTTGGTATGAAATTGTGACAATTCCCCACGATTTCCCTCTCCGCTGCTGTTTACGGCGTAAATTAATACGTATACTTATCATACTCGGGCTTGAATCCTGCAGCGGGTCCAGCTTACGGTGCCTGCGTCGGGTGGAGAAACGAACGCATAGGTTTCCGGCCCTGGTATTGAGAGTGTTTCGGTGCGCGCCGGATGCGTGCTCCGACCTACGGAGGAGAGACATGAACAAGTTTATCAAAACCCTGGCAGGTGCCGCTGTTGGTGCCCTGCTGGTTTCGACGGCCATTTCCACCGCGCTGGCGCAGGAAGTGACGTTGAAGCTGCACCAGTTCCTGCCGGCCCAGGCGAACGTTCCCAAATACGTTCTCGATGTCTGGGCGGACAATGTGGAAAAAGGTTCGGCTGGCCGCATCAAGGTGGAACGCTATCCCTCGATGCAACTGGGCGGCAAGCCGCCGGAACTGATTGACCAGGCGATTGACGGCGTGGCCGATGTGGTCTGGACCGTGGTCGGCTATACGCCGGGCCGCTTCCCGCGCACGGAAGTGTTCGAGCTTCCCTTCATGGTGACCACTGCGGAGCCTGCCTCCCGTGCCTATTGGGAGATGTTCGAAAAGTACATGAAGGATGAGGAGTTCAAGGACGTCCACATCCTCGG
>JAGRLQ010000017.1:3144-7657 GCA_020441735.1 Nitratireductor sp. | reverse complement strand
ATCCGCGGTGCTTCGCGCACGGTCAACATGCTGCTGGCCGAGCTTGGCGCTGAATCGGTCGGCATGCCGGTTCCGGCGGTTCCCGAGGCGCTGTCGAAAGGCGTCATCAACGGCACGACCATTCCGTGGGAAGTGACGGCTGCGCTGAAAGTGCCGGAACTGGTGCACAATCACACCGAGTTCACCGGTCAGGCGCTGTATGACGTCACTTTCGTGCTGGCCATGAACAAGGCCAAGTATGATAGCCTGCCAGACGATCTGAAAAAGGTTGTCGATGACAATTCAGGCATGGAGTTCTCCGCTTTCGCCGGCAAGACCCAGGAATACTATGATGGTCCGGCGCGTGAATTGGCGGTCAAGGCCGGCAACAACATCATCACGCTTTCCGCCGAGGAGACCGCCAAGTGGCGCGAAGCTGCCCAGCCGGTCTACGACAAGTGGATCGCCGACATGGACTCCAAGGGCTATGACGGCAAGGCGCTGATCGAGGAAGCCCAGGCCCTCATCAAGAAGTACAGCAACTGATGTTGAAGGGCGGCACAAGTTGCCGCCCTTTTTCCATCTTGAGGGCAAATGGCAGGGCCCGGGGAAGCATGATGGCCACTGGTTTTGACAAGCCGGTGATGCCAATATTCCTGTGGCCGGCGGCTTCGTGACATGCGCAGATTTGAACCGGTAATGTTCAGGATTGCTAAGGCCATGGCCTATCTGGGCGGTGGCGTTCTGCTGGCGCTGGTGGTCATCACCTGCCTCAGCGTGATCGGGCGTAACCTGAACAGTCTGGGCCATCTGCCCTTCGTTGAGGACGCGGTGCCGGGTGTCGCCGGCATGCTGAGGGCGCTGGGTTCGATCACGGGAGATTTCGAACTGGTGGAAGCCGGCATCGCCTTCTCCATCATGGCCTTTCTGCCCTGGTGCCAGATTACCGGCCGGCATGCGACGGTCGATGTTCTGACAGCATTCATTCCTGGCCGCATGAACAGGTTGCTCGAACTCGTCTGGGATGTGCTGTTTGCAGTCGTCATGGTGGTCATCACCTGGCGGCTTTATGTCGGCACGACCGACAAGATGCGGTATGGTGAAACCACGTTTTTGTTGCAGTTCCCGATCTGGTGGGCCTATGCGCTTTGTCTGGTTGCGGCGGTGGTTGCCACGCTTGTGACCGTTTACGTGGCGATGCAGCGTATTACGGATTTTCTACCGGGCACAGCCAGGCAGGCTGCCAGCAAGCATGAGGCGGGCAAATCGTGAGCAATTTCGACATAGGCCTCCTTTCTCTGCCCGTGCTGATGTTGCTGATCTTTCTGCGCATGCCGATCGGCCTTGCCATGCTGGTGGTGGGGCTCGGCGGTACGGCGATGATTACCGGCGGGTGGACGGTCGTGCTGGCAAAGCTCAAGACCGAGACATTCACGACCTTTTCGAGCTACTCGCTTTCCATCGTGCCACTGTTCCTGCTGATGGGGCAGTTCGCAACGCTGGGCGGCATGTCCACCTCGCTGTTCAACGCGGCCGAAAGCTGGCTGGGCCACCGGCGCGGCGGGGTTGCCATGGCTGCCGTTGGCGCCTGCGCCGGTTTCGGCGCGATCTGCGGCTCTTCGCTGGCGACGGCCGCCACCATGGGGCAGGTGGCGCTGCCCGAACTGCGGCGCTATGGCTATCCGGGCGGGCTGTCGACCGCAACGCTTGCAGCCGGTGGCACGCTTGGCATTCTCATTCCGCCATCGGTGGTGCTGGTTATCTATGCCATCCTTGCCGAGCAGAACATCGCCAAGCTGTTTTTGGCAGCCTTCATTCCGGGCATTCTCGCGGCGGTCGGCTACATCATCACCATATCGATCTACATGCGGGTCTTCCCGAGTGCTGCGCAGATCCGCGAGCGGGTTCCCTATCGTGCACGGTTCAAGGCATTGTTCGACGTCTGGCCGGTGCTGCTGGTCTTTTTCCTGGTGGTGGGCGGCATCTATCTCGGCTGGTTCACGCCGACGGAGGCTGCGGCCATCGGCGCTGCGGGAACGGCCATCATCGCCTGGGCCAACCGGGCGCTTACGATCAAAAGCGTGGCCGATTCGATCCTGGCGACGGCCTCCAGCACGGCGATGATCTTCCTGATCGTGCTGGGCGCGGGCTTCTTCAACGCGTTCCTCGCGCTTACCCAATTGCCGCAGGAAGTCTCCGCCTTCATCGTTTCCCAGGGCTACAGCCCCTGGCTGGTGCTTGCCATCATCCTGATGCTTTATCTGGTGTTCGGCTGCTTCATGGACAGCCTGTCGATGATCCTGCTGACCATCCCGATCTTCTTTCCGATCATCATGGAGCTCGATTTCGGCCTTACATCGGAAGAAACCGCGATCTGGTTCGGCATTCTCGTGCTGATCGTGGTCGAGGTCGGGCTGATCACACCGCCAGTGGGCATGAACCTTTTCGTCATCAATTCGATGGAGCGCGAAACGCCGATCGTCCAGACCTACAAGGCGGTGATGCCTTTCGTGGCCTCTGACATCATTCGCACCATCTTACTCGTCGTCTTTCCGGGCATTACGCTGTTCTTGCTGCGCCAGTTCTACTGAGCAAGGGCAGGCCTGCCGGGTTTGGAGGAGACCAGGACATGAGCAACCAGAACGCCGCTGCCTATTTCGTTGACCGCCATGCTGCAGAGGGACGGGGCGACAAGCCTGTCTTTGTCGAGGCCGATGGAGAACAGCGCAGCCTGACCTATGGCGAACTCGCCGAACAGAGCGACCGCATGGCAGGATTCTTCGCCCGCCACGGCATCCGCCGCGAGGAGCGCGTCGCGGTTCTGGTGCTCGATACGGTCGACTTTCCGGTTATCTTCTGGGGGTCGCTCAAGGCGGGCGTGGTGCCGATTGCCATCAATACGCTGCTGGCGACGGATGTCTACGAGACGATCCTGCGCGACAGCCGGGCGCGGGCGCTGTTCGTTTCGTCGGCTCTGCTCGACGTGGTCAATCCGCTGATCGGCAAGATCGATACGCTTGAGAGTGTCTTCGTGGTCGGCGGCGAAGGGCATGGTCACGGGGATTTCGCTGCCGAGCTGGTGCAGTCGGAAGCTTCGCCGATGCTGGAGACAAGTGCCGATGAATGTGCCTTCTGGCTTTATTCCTCCGGTTCCACCGGCCAGCCCAAGGGCGTCCGCCACGTCCATGGCAGTCTGAAATACACGTCCGATACCTATGGCGCGCAGGTGTTGGGCGTCGAAGAATCCGATGTCGTCTATTCGGCGGCCAAGTTCTTTTTTGCCTACGGGCTCGGCAATGCGATGAGCTTTCCCATGTCGGTAGGAGCAACCACGGTGATCCTGTCAGGCCGCCCGACGCCCGGTGGCATGATCGACATTCTCAACAGCCACAAGCCGACGGTGTTTTGCGGCGTGCCGACGCTTTATGCAGCACTCAACGCGACGCTTGAAGCGGGCAAGGGTGCGATCGAAACGAAGCTGCGCCGCTGCATTTCAGCCGGGGAGGCCTTGCCGGCGGAAGTGGGCAAGGTCTGGGAGAAGCATACCGGCTGCGAAATCCTCGACGGTGTCGGTTCGACGGAAATGCTGCACATCTTCCTGTCGAACCGCAGTGGTGAAGTGGCCTACGGCACTTCCGGTGTTGCCGTGCCCGGCTATGATTTGCGGCTGGTCGATGAACATGGCGATGCGGTGAAGCCGGGCGAGATCGGAGAATTGCTGGTCAATGGCAATTCGTCGGCTTCCGACTACTGGAACCAGCGCGAAAAGAGCCGAACCACGTTCGAAGGGGAATGGACGCGCACCGGCGACAAGTACGAAATGCGCGAGGACGGCCGCTACGTCTATTGCGGGCGCACCGATGATATGTTCAAGGTAAGCGGTATCTGGGTTTCGCCCTTCGAGGTCGAACAGGCGCTGATTACCCATTCCGCCGTGCTTGAAGCTGCTGTCGTGCCGGCCCGTGACGGCGAAGATCTCGAAAAACCGAAAGCCTTTGTGGTGCTCAAGGAAGGCGCAACCGGCGATGATCTCGAGGAACAGCTCAAGGAGCATGTGAAGGAATCCATCGGCAAGTGGAAATATCCGCGCTGGATCGTGTTTGCCGATGACCTTCCGAAGACGGCGACGGGCAAGATCCAGCGTTTCAAGCTGCGCGATCTCTGAAGGCGATGGCGGCATTCGAATGGAGGCCAGGCGAAGCGGGCGCCATCGACATTGATGGGGTTCATCTCGAATGCGCCTGCCACGGCCCGCCGCCCGGTGAGCAGCCCACCATCGTCATGCTGCATGAGGGGCTTGGCTGCGTCGCCCTGTGGCGGGATTTCCCCCTGCGGCTGGCCGAGGCAACCGGCATGGGCGTCTTTGCCTATTCGCGCGCCGGATACGGGCAATCCGATCCTGTCAAATTGCCGAGGCCGCTCGACTATATGAGCCGGGAAGCGAGGGACGTCGTGCCGAAGCTGCTCGATGCGATCGGTTTTAAGCGCGGATTGCTGCTGGGTCACAGTGACGGGGCCTCGATTGCGGCGGTCT
>JAGRLQ010000017.1:0-3103 GCA_020441735.1 Nitratireductor sp. | reverse complement strand
ATGGCGCCGCATTTCTTCACCGAGCCGGAAGGACTTTGCTCCATTGCGGCGGCAAGAGAGGCTTACGAGAATAGCGATCTTCGCCGGAAGCTCGGCAAGTATCACCGAGACCCCGACAATGCGTTCTACGGCTGGAACGGCGCCTGGCTCGACCCGGATTTCGAGCGGTGGAACATCGCCAGTTCGATCGATGGCTTCCGCGTGCCGGTGCTTGCCATCCAGGGGGAGTCGGATCAGTACGGAACACTGGCGCAGGTGCAGGAGATCGAGCGCCGCAGCCCTTTACCAGTGACACTGGAAATCCTGCCCGCTTGCGGCCACTCGCCCCATCTGGAAAAGCCGCAGGAAACGCTTGCCGCGATTGCCGGATTTGCCGGGTCAGTGCTGGCAACGGATGTCAGGGCAGGGCGGGTTTGAGATGGCGGCCCCCGGTGCTGACGAAATCGCGGCGAACCTGCCCCTGCCGGATCATGCTCATCTGCCGGGCGTCAACGGGCGCTCCGAAGATCAGGTGCTGGAACAGGCAAAGGCACTTGCCCCGGCACAGACCTGCTCGCAGAGCTGGCAGGAGAACGCTGCATGGCTCTACGGCGTCCGTCTGATCGGCGAAGGGTATTACTGGGAAGCTCATGAGGTGCTCGAAGCCGTCTGGATGAACGCAGCACCCAACAGCCGTGAAAAGGCGCTGGTGCAAGCGTTAATCCATGGCGCCAATGCCCGCCTCAAGCGGAAGCTCGGCAAGTCCAATGCGGCTTTGCGGCTGGTGGCGCTGAGCACAGAAGCCTGTGAGCGGGCCTACCAGAATGACGGCGTACCGGTACTGGGCCTTTCAAGGACAGTGGCTTTGGCTTTTTGCCGGCGGGACAATGACACGGGCCATGATGCCGGAGCAGTTCTCGCTTTCAGTGATATGTAATATAGTGCAGCTTTTCTATCCGATTTACGTGAATCAGATGAATGATAATGCCTTTTATCTGGACTCAAGCTGCCGCCACATTATTGTAAGCATGCTATTTAATTGGCGCCATTCAGGTTTTGACGGAATCGGGAGAACCTGAATGCGCAAGCAAAATCAACGGATTAAATTGTTGTCTTGTTTCTGACGAGACGTGAAACGGCCCAGGGAGGTTCGTGTGTCGAAGCGCATTGATTTTCAGACCGATCCGTCGAAATACCGGCACTGGAAAGTCGAATATGAAGGGCCGGTTGCCCGGCTCATCATGGATGTGGATGAAAAGGGCGGGCTGTTTGACGGTTATGAGTTGAAGCTCAATTCCTACGATCTGAGCGTCGATATCGAACTGGCCGATGTCATTCAGCGCATGCGGTTCGAGCATCCGGAAGTCGGTGCGGTGGTCATGCAGTCGGGCAAGGACCGGGTCTTTTGCGCCGGGGCCAACATCCGTATGCTGGGTGGCGCTACCCACGCCCACAAGGTCAATTTCTGCAAGTTTACCAACGAGACGCGCAATACCTATGAGGCGGCAGGGGCTGAATCCGGCCAGAGCTATATCTGCGCCGTGCGGGGGTCCTGTGCCGGTGGCGGTTATGAACTGGCGCTTGCCTGCGATCACATCATTCTGACGGATGATTCCTCCTCTGCCGTTGCGCTGCCGGAAGTGCCATTGCTTGCCGTGCTGCCGGGAACGGGCGGGCTGACGCGGGTAACGGACAAGCGCAAGGTGCGGCGCGACCTGGCCGACGTCTTCTGCGCCATGGAAGAGGGTGTGCGCGGCAAGAAGGCAAAGGACTGGCGATTGGTCGACGAAGTCGTGCCGAACTCGAAATTCGACGAAGCCGTCACCGAGCGGGCGAAGGAATTTGCCGAACGGAATGCCGCGGGCAAGCCTGACAACGGCATTGCGCTGACGCCGCTTGATCGCACCTTTGGCGAGGATTCGGTTACCTATTCGACGGTGGAATTGGCCATTGAGCGCGACAAGGGCGTGGCGACGATCACGCTTTCCGGCCCCGATGGCGATCCGCCCGCTTCGACGGAGGAACTGGTTGGCGAGGGTGCCAGTAACTGGATGCTGCGGCTTGCCCGCGAACTGGATGACGCCATCCTGCATCTGCGCCTCAATGAGCTTGAGGTTGGCGTGCTGGTGTTCAAGTCCCAGGGCGATCCGCAAAAGGTTGCGGACTTCGAGGCTTTCATGCTGGCAAGTCGCGACTTCTGGTTGGCGCGGGAAATCCTGCTCTATTGGAAGCGGGTGCTGAAGCGCGTCGATGTTACTTCGCGCTCGCTGGTTGCGCTGGTCGAAAACGGTTCCTGCTTTGCCGGTTTCCTGGCCGAACTGCTGTTTGCCGTCGACCGCAGCTACATGATGGATGGCGAGTTCGAGGGCGACAATCGCCCGGTTGCCACCATCACGCTGACCGAAGGCAATTTCGGCCCCTATCCGATGGCAAACGATCTGACGCGATTGCAGACCCGTTTCCTCGGCGAACCGGAGCGGGTGGATGTGGCAAAGGCCCGGATCGGCGAGGCGCTGGAAGCCGAAGATGCTGACGAACTGGGCCTTGTGACCTTCGCCTATGACGACATCGACTGGGAAGATGAAATCCGCATCTTCCTGGAGGAGCGGGCTTCCTTCTCACCTGATGCAATGACCGGCATGGAGGCCAATCTGCGCTTTGCCGGTCCCGAGACCATGGAAACGCGTATTTTTGGGCGGCTGACGGCCTGGCAGAACTGGATTTTCCAGCGCCCGAACGCGGTTGGCGAAAAAGGCGCGCTGCAGCGCTACGGCACCGGCCTGCGCGGCGAATACGACATGAAACGGGTGTGAACCCGATTTCCGGCGGCAACGGCTGCCCGGATATCAATCCAACTGAGGAGAACCGGAAATGCTTGATATCGTCGAATATGACACGCTGATCCCCAACAATGTCAGCCTGTCGTCCGACCGGCGCGTGCTGAAGGCGCTGGAGAAATGGCACCCCGGCTACATCAACTGGTGGAACGATCTCATTCCGCGGGATTTCCAGGAAAGCCTGGTCTATCTGCGTACCGCCGTCAGCGTCGATCCCAAGGGCTGGGCCAAGTTCGACTATGTGAAGATGCCGGAATACCGCTGGGGCATTCTGCTGGCGCCGCAGG
>JAGRLQ010000016.1 GCA_020441735.1 Nitratireductor sp. | reverse complement strand
TCGACGGCGTCATGGAGCGCGTCGAACCGGGGCTCAACAAGAACGATCTGGTTGCCGAAATCTACCGCGACGCAATCACCGGTGCCGATGGCCACTGGGGCGATTATGCTTCCATCGTGCCGTTGCTGCCGTCTGGTCCCGATGCATCAGCGGCCCACATCACCTGGGACGGCCGGCCGTTCCGCACCGGCGAAGCAACCTTTTTTGAACTCTCCGGCTGCTACCGCCGCTATCACGCCCCCTTCTGCCGTACGGTGTTTCTGGGAAAACCCTTCCCGGAAATCCTCGAAGCCGAAAAAGTCGCCCAGGAGGGCATCGCCGCCGGGCTGGAGTCGGCACGCGCCGGCAATACCACCGGCGACATCGCCCGCGCTTTCTACGCGGCGCTTGAAAAGGCCGGCATCGAGCGCGACGGGCGTTGCGGCTATCCGATCGGCCTTTCCTATCCGCCTGACTGGGGCGAGCGTACTGCCTCGATCCGCAAGAGCGATGAAACCGTGCTGGAAGCCAACATGACCTTCCACTTCATGCCGGCAATCTGGATGGAGGATTGGGGACTGGAGATCACCGAGCCGATCCGCATTACTGAAAGCGGCCCTGCCGAGTGCCTCTGCGACCGGCCGCGCAAGCTTTATGTGAAGGAATGACCCTTGCCGCTCTCCGCCGACCATCCCCGGCTTGAAGACACCATCAGCCTGCTCGACCGGTTGATTGCGCTGCCGACCGTTTCCTTCGACAGCAATCTGGAACTGATCAGCGAGGCGGCTGGCTGGCTCGAGGCGGCAGGCGCAAGCGTCCGCGTATGGCATTGCGACGATGGCACCCGCGCAAACTGCCTTGCAACAATCGGCCCGGAGGCAGGCTCAGGCAGCAGCAAGGGCGGCATCATGCTTTCCGGCCACAGCGACGTGGTGCCGGTGACAGGCCAGAACTGGACCAGCGAGCCCTTTGCCATGGACCGGCGCGATGACCGGCTTTACGGGCGCGGTACCTGTGACATGAAGGGGTTCATCGCGGCGGCCATCGCCATGGCTTCCGACTTCGCCACCCTGCCGCTGACCCGCCCGGTGCACATTGCGCTGACCTATGACGAGGAGACCGGCTGCCTGGGCGGCCAGCAACTGGTGCGCGACATGGCGGCAGAAGGCATCCATCCCTCTGTCTGTATCGTCGGCGAGCCAACCTCCATGCGCATCATCGAAGGTCACAAGGGCTGCTACGAATACACCACACGCTTTACAGGGCTCGCCGCCCATGGATCGCTCACCCATCAGGGCGTCAACGCCATCGAGTATGCCACCCGCTATATCTCCCGGCTGATGGACATCCGCGAAGAGTTGAAGAACTCGACACCCGCAGGCCAGCGCTTCGAACCGCCCTATACCACACTCCAGATCGGCCGCATCGAGGGCGGAGTCTCCCGCAACACGATTGCCGGCGACTGTGCGGTTGAATGGGAGATGCGCCCGGTCCAGACGGAGGACGCCCGCCATGTGAAAGCGGAAATCAACCGCTATGTGGAAGAGGAATTGCTGCCGCAAATGCGCCAGCGGGCACCCGAAGCAACCATTGAGACCGAAATAATCGGCGAGGTCACGGGGCTGGAGCCTGCAAGCGAATCTGAAGCCCGCGACATCTGTGCAGCACTGACCGGCAGTGCGGACACCGATGTCGTCTCCTTCGGCACCGAAGCAGGCCTCTACCAGGAAATGGGCATGTCCACCGTGGTTTGTGGCCCAGGCTCGATCGAACAGGCCCACAAGCCGGACGAGTATATCGAGATCGCCGAACTCGGGCGCTGCCTCAATATGCTGGAAGGATTGAAGGGCAAGCTTACCGCCTGAGCAGGCAGCCCCTACTCCTCCAGCATCTCCTTGACCGTCGAAACAAGCTGCTTGAGCGAGAAAGGTTTCGGCAGGAAGCCGAACTTGTCGCGGTCTTCCTCCGGCAGGTTCTTGGCGAAAGCATCTTCCGCATAGCCTGAAACGAAGATGAACTTAAGCCCCGGATGGGTCTTCTGCACCTCACCGAAAAGGGTTGGCCCATCCATTTCCGGCATCACCACATCGGAAACGATCAGATCGATCTCACCGCTGTATTCCTCCAGAACCTCCAGCGCTTCCACGCCGCTGGTCGCCTCATGCACGGTATAGCCGCGCGAGGCGAGCGCCCGCGAACCGAAGGCACGCACTGCATCCTCGTCCTCGACCAGCAGGATGGTTGCGCTGCCCGTCAGATCCTTGGCGCTTTCCTTCACGGCCTTTTCGGCAGGCACGATATCTTCTTCCTTCGCCGCGTGACGCGGCAGGAAGACCCGGAAGGTCGTGCCTTCACCCGGTGCCGACTCCGGGTAAATAAAACCACCGGTCTGCTTGATGATGCCATAGACGGTGGAAAGCCCGAGCCCGGTTCCCTTGCCGACCTCCTTGGTGGAGAAGAAGGGTTCGAAGATCTTCTCCATCACCTCCTCGCTCATGCCCGTGCCCACGTCCTTGACTTCGAGCATGACGAAATCCTCGTGCGGCATCTCGCGATGATGGCTGAAGCGCTTGGCAATCTCGGTGCCTTTGACATTCTCCGTGCGGATTTCCATGGTGCCGCCATCCGGCAGCATGGCGTCGCGCCCGTTGACGCACAGATTGACCACGACCTGCTCAAGCTGGGAAAGGTCGGCCCGGACCGGCCACAAATCCCGGCCATGCACCATTTCCAGCGTTACCTTGTCGCCCACCAGACGCTCCAGCAGCATGCGCAGATCGGACAGAACCTCGCCCATCTGCAGCACCTGCGGGCGCAGGGTCTGGCGGCGTGAGAAGGCCAGCAACTGGCGCACCAGGCTGGCGGCCCGGTTGGCATTCTGCTTGATGTTCATGATGTCCTGAAACGACGGATCAGACGGGCGGTGATTGGCCAGCAGCAGATCAGAAAAACCGATGATCGCCGTCAGGACGTTGTTGAAATCATGCGCGATGCCGCCGGCAAGCTGGCCAACCGCCTGCATCTTCTGGCTCTGGGCAAACTGTTCTTCGAGTTTGCGGTGTTCGGTCGTCTCAAGCGCGTAGACAATCACCTGTTCATCGCTGTCATCCTCAGGCGGACTGTCCTGCACCTGGCTCAGAAACAGCCGCAGGAACCGGTCGGAAGCGCCGTCCATGACCGCATCGACCATCTTGGTACGCGTTCCGCCCTTAAGCGTTTCGTCGATGGCGCTCTGCAGCGCGGTTCGGTCTGCCTCCTGCACCAGTGAGGTCAGTTCCACCCCTTCCCCGTGGCTTGCGCCGCCAAGCTGCTGCTTGAACATGCGCATGAACGGCGAATTGGTGCGCACCGTCTTGCCGTTGTGGGAAATCGCGGCAATGGCGATCGGCGTATTGTTGAAGAAACGGGTAAACCGGACCTCGGCTTCAGCCAGCCCGCCATCGTTTTCCTCAGGCGCCAGCCGGTTGATCACCAGTGTGCGGGCAGCACCCGGCGCGCCATCATCGCCTGCGGAAACCTTGTGATAGAAGCGCACCGGCATGCGCCGGGACTCGTCGATCGTGATATCGGCATCGATGACGGAAATTGCGCTGTCTTCCGTGCCATCCTCGCTTTGCGCAGCAGCCAGCAGTTCCAGCCCGTGGTCGGAGACGAAATCCTTCAGTTTCAAACTGCCCTGGCGGAACAGGGCCAGATCGACCCCCAGCCAGTCGGCCAGCGTTGCATTGAGATAGACAACATCGCCACCGGCATTGCTCGAAAAGAAGCCGGCAGGCGCGTGATCGAGATAATTGATGGCGTGCTGCAACTCCTGAAATGCCCGTTCCTGCGCACGCCGGTCCTCGGTGATGTCCGACAATTGCCACACCATCAGACCTTCGGGGTGCTCGTCATAGGCCATCTTGCGCACCCGCAGGCGGAACCAACGGGCGCCTTCCGATTCAGAGCGCAGCCCGTTTGGCAGACGTAATTCCTCGGAGACCGTTATCCCGTCAGCGGCCTGCCGGGCCAGCCTATAAATCGCCTCGGTTGCCAGCACATTGCCGGCAAACACCGTTTCGACACCGGCAACTTCCAGGCTGTCGCTGGCGCCGGTCAACTCGCCATAGGCGCGATTGGCGAAGATGATGCGGCCATCATGATCGCTGACCAGAATGCCGGATTCCATGCCGTTGACGAGATTGCGGGTAAATTCGTCCCGCCGCCGGTTGGCGGAAAGATGGATGAACCCCATCATCAGCAGGAACAGAAAGAAGATGCCGATACCGGCGAGCGCCCCGGCAATTGCCAGCATGACCGGCTCGCTGACCTGATCGCGTATGTACCAGGCCGCAAACGCGGCGCCGATGACGAAGACGACGCCCAGCAGGAAAAGCAGCGCGATGTTGCGCTGCTTGCCGACTCTGTCGATGATCGGTTCCATATCCCTGGAGGAAATGTCTTGGGGGGCAGGTTTTGCGGCAGCTTTGGCCACGGCATCACCAGCTGCCCCTTCCCCACCGGCCTTCGTTCCGTCTTCCATGTTTTGCGGAGCAGATTCTCCACCCGTTTCCTTCAGGTGATCCTTCATCCCCTGATCACTCATGAAAACCCCGCGCTTGAAAATGGCGACTGTCAGCCATATTGCCCCTGACTTGCCGCCCGACACGCAGGCGAATCTGGCACATCCTGTTGAATCACATATTTCAGGGCCTGGGAAGGCATGCCCGGCCTTATTTGACGATGCGCCAGATCGGCAGGAAGAAACGGAACACCGCTGGAAGACTGGGGCCTGCTCTTCATTTTCGCGGTGCATAACCAGCGCTGGTTAACCCTACGTAATTGTATTTTTACCTGACTTGCTGCAAATGGCCATTTTTCGGTGTAAAATCGGGAACGCGTGCGGCAACAACGCATGGAAACTGGGGTATGGCGGCTCAGCGGGCCGTCATGGGCCGAAAACAACGGCTCTTGCGAGGGAGAACAGCACCTTGAACTGGATCAACGATACCTTTGGGACGGAATTTTCCACAAATATCCAGCTTGGCATCATGTTTGTGGCCCTGCTGGTCGTACTGCTTGCCATCCTCTGGCTGTTCCGCAGGATATTCGGCAGTGCTGGCTCCCGCATTGCGCGCAGCCGCCAGCCGCGGCTTGGCGTCATCGAGGCAGCCGTGGTTGACGATACCCGCCGTCTGGTGCTGGTGCGCCGAGACAATGTCGAGCATCTGCTGATGATCGGCGGGCCCGGCGATGTGGTGATCGAAACCAGGATCGAACAAAACCAACCAGCCCAACCGACACAGTCGGCGCAGCCGGCACAAGCGGCCAAGGCCCCGGGCCATGAATCCCCCGACATGACACCGCGTGAACCTCGGCTGATCGAGCCGATGGCCGATAGCAGCCCTGAAGTGGCAGCGCATCAGACCCAGCGCCGCGAAATCGCCCCGGCAAGCGAAGCTGCCGCTGTAGCCGCAGCGGGCGCCGCGGCGGTTTCAAGCGTTGCCGTACACGCCGCTGAAGAGGTTACGGCAGCCATCGAAGAGCCGACCGTTGAAGCAGCAAGCACAGAGGTTGCCGCTCCTGCTGCCGAAGTGACCCCGGAGCCTGCAAACACCGCATCTGCGGTTGAAGAACTTGCCCTAGAACTCGCGGGCGGGGTCGGCGAGGCAGCGGAAGAGACCGTAACGACCGCTGAAGCGCTTGAAAAAGACCTTCGGGAGGAAGCCGAAGATGACATGCAGAAACTGCTGGATGAACTGGCGGATGCAAAGAGCTGACGGCGGTATCAAGCCGAATCACTTTGTACGGAAAATTCTCTAAGCTACTGTCATTGCAGCAAGTTTCGATGCAATGACGGCAGCGCCCTTGATCCGTTTGTCGGCTGTTTCCCACTCCCGCGACAAGAACAGGCTTTGATCCGGGCGCACCTTCGCAAGCGAGGATTGCTCGCCGATCCATTTGAGCAGTTCGGCAGGATTGGAAAACTCGCCATTTCTGAACTGCACTACCAGCCCCTTCGGCCCGGCATCGAGCTTGTCGATATTGGCCTTTCGGCACAACGCCTTGATGAAAACCACTTTCAGCAGATGGTCGACAGCTTCCGGCAGCGGGCCGAAACGGTCGATCAGTTCGGCTCCAAAGGCATCGATCTCGCCTGCCTCGTCAAGATCGGCCAAACGCCGGTAGAGCGACAGGCGTAACTGCAGATCGGGTACATAATCCTCGGGGATCATCACGGTCGCGCCAACGCTGATCTGTGGTGACCAGCGCTCCTCCGCTCCGGGGAACTCGCCCTGTTTCAGCTCGGCAACGGTTTCCTCCAGCATCTGCTTATAGAGTTCGTAGCCAACCTCACGAATGTGGCCTGACTGCTCCTCGCCGAGAATGTTGCCGGAACCGCGAATGTCGAGATCGTGGCTTGCCAGCTCGAAACCTGCCCCGATTGAATCGAGCGATTGCAGCACTTTCAGCCGCCGCTCGGCCTGCGGCGTCAGCGGTTTCCTGACCGGTAGGGTAAACAGCGCATAGGCGCGTGTCTTGGAGCGCCCCACCCTGCCCCGCAACTGGTAGAGCTGGGCAAGGCCGAACATGTCGGCCCGGTGCACAATCAGCGTATTGGCGGTGGGAATGTCCAGTCCGGATTCGACGATAGTGGTCGACAGCAGCACATCGTATTTGCCGTCATAGAAGGCGTTCATCACATCGTCGAGCTGGCCTGGCGCCATCTGGCCGTGGGCGGTCGCAAACTTCAGTTCCGGCACATGCTCGCGCAGAAACTGTGCCTGCTCTTCCAGATCGCTCACTCGCGGACAGACATAGAAGCTTTGTCCGCCACGGTAATGCTCGCGCAGCAGCGCCTCGCGGATTACCAGCCCGTCGAAGGGCGTCACGAAGGTTCTGACTGCCAGCCGGTCGAGTGGCGCCGTGGTAATCAGCGAAAGTTCACGCACTCCCGTCAGCGCCAGTTGCAGGGTGCGGGGAATTGGCGTTGCCGACAGTGTCAGCACATGCACGTCACTGCGCAGTTCCTTGAGTTTCTCTTTGTGCTTGACCCCGAAACGCTGTTCCTCGTCGATAACGAGCAGGCCCAGTCGGTCAAAGCGGATGCCATCGGCCAGTAGCGCGTGCGTACCAATCACGATGTCGATCGTGCCATCGGCAATTCCCTTGCGGGTTGCAGCAAGATCGGCAGAGGACACCAGGCGCGAAGCCTGTGCGATCTTCACCGGCAGGCCCGAAAACCGGTCGCAGAATGTCTTGTAGTGCTGGCGTGCCAGCAAGGTGGTTGGCACGACAACGGCTACCTGCTTTCCTGCCATGGCGGCAACGAAAGCAGCCCTCAGCGCCACTTCCGTCTTGCCGAATCCCACATCGCCGCAAACCAGCCGGTCCATCGGCGTTCCCGCAGCAAGATCATCCAGCACGGCATCGATTGCCGCCAGCTGATCCTCGGTCTCCTCATAAGGAAAACGGGCGACGAACTCGCCATACAGCCCTTCAGGCGGCGTCAACGCCTCGCTTTTGCGTAGCGCTCTCTCTGCGGCAATGGCGATCAGCTGCCCGGCAATTTCCAGCAGCTTCTTCTTCAGCTTCGCCTTGCGCGATTGCCAGGCAACGCCGCCCAGCTTGTCCAGCTGCACTTCAGTATCAGCAGCGCCATAACGCGACAGCAGTTCGATGTTTTCAACCGGCAGGAACAGCCGGTCGTCGCCCGCATAGCGCAATTCCAGGCAATCATGCGGCGCACCCGCCGCCTCGATGGTGGTCAGCCCGGCAAAGCGCGCAATGCCGTGCTCCACGTGAACAACGATATCGCCTTCCGAGAGGCTGGAAACCTCCGAGATGAAATCGCTTGCCCGGCGCTTTTTCGAACGCCGAACCAACCGGTCGCCCAGCACATCCTGTTCAGCGATGGCGGTAAAGCCCGGCAGTTCGAAGCCCTGCTCCATCGGCAGCGGTGCAATACCGGCAAGCTGCGGCTTGAGTCCCTCCAGTGCTGCCAGGGTTTCGACGCTCCTCAGCGCCTCAAGTCCGTGATCGGCAAGCAGTTTCGCCATCCGGTCAGCGGATCCATCCGTCCAGGCAGCAAGCAGCACCCGCTGGCCGCGCGCCTTTTCCTTGCCTGCGTGCGCAACAAGCGCATCGAAGACGTTGGCGCCGGACGCCCGCTCGGTGGCAAAACTGCGTCCCGGCTTTCCACCAAGATCGTGCACGGCCCGCGCAGACGTTGCTGCCGCCGCAAAGGCGCTCACCTGCGTCAGGCCGGAAAGGCAGGCCTCAGCTTCAGCTTGAGAAAGATAGAGTGCTTCCGGCGCCAGCGGCTTGTAGGGCGCGCCGCCGCCAAGCGAGGCTTCAAGATCATCATCGAGCGCATTCTTACGGGCCTGATAGTGATCCTCGATCTGCTCGATACGATGATGAACTGCCTCGGTCGCCGCCTGATCGGCAAGGATGAGGAAATCGGCGAGGTACTCGTCCAGCGTTTCGAGTTGCTCATAGAACAACGGCAGCCAGTGCTCGGTACCGGCAAAGCGCCGTCCCTCGCTGACCGCCTGATAGAGTGCATCCTCTCGCGTTGCCGCGCCGAAGGCCGCAATATAGCCGCTGCGAAACCGCGAGACAGAAGCCTCGTCGAGAACAACCTCGCTCATCGGCGCCAGCGTCAGTTCCTTCAACTGGCCGGTGGTGCGCTGGCTGGCAAGATCGAAGCTGCGCACCGATTCAAGCGTATCGCCAAAGAAATCGAGGCGAACCGGATCACCCGCACCCGGCGTGTGCAGGTCGACGATACCGCCACGCACCGCATATTCACCCCGGTCGCGCACCGTTGTTGCCCGCTCGAAACCGTTGATTTCCAGCCAGCGGATGAGACCTTCCATGTCGGCAGTCTGGCCAGGCGCAAAACGCTGCACCTGTCCGGCCATCGCTGCACGTGGCACACAGCGCTGCACCAGCGCATTGGCCGTCGTCAGCAGGACAAACGGCTTGTCCGCTTCCTTGCGCGAGGCAAGCCGGCTGAACGCGGCAACCCGCTTTGCCGTCACAGAGGCGGAGGGCGATACCCGGTCGTAGGGAAGACAGTCCCAGGCCGGCAGCTCAACCACTTCGAGCCAGGGGGCAAAGAAGGCAAGGCCGGCGGTAATCTCCGGCAGTTTCTGGCCATCGGCAGCGACATAGGCAATGCCGGCGCCCGCCTCGCGCTCCTTTGCCAGTTGGGCAAGCAGTGCTGCCACTGCGCCATCCGGCACGCCGCAAAAGGTCAGCGGACGGTCTTCAGCCGCGATCCGCGCGGCAAGATTTTCGGAAAACAGCATGCACTCAGCCTCGTGCAGCCAGCGTGTCGGCAAGGATGGCTTCGAACAGCGGCCCGTCGATGTGGCCGGGCAAGGGTAGTTCACCGGTAAACCAGGAAAGAAGATCGCGGTCGGCCTCCGCCATGATTGCCTCGAAACGGTCAAGGCTTTCAGCATCAAGCCCCATCACGTGACGTTCGGCAAAGCCGCCGAGAATGATGTCCATCTCCTTGATGCCGCGGTGGTTGGCGCGGTAGATCAATTGCTTGCGCCGGTTGGTGTCATCCATCGGTGTTGCCCGGTTATCCTGCATATACTCAATAGCCGACGATCCGGACGCATGTTTTGCGCCCAGACAACTGGCTTCGGATCGGCATTTAAATAACCGAAAGCGCGGGATACGCCAGCCCTTTCTTGTGCTTTATGATTGCATCCTGCCAACTGAACAGCCAAACCAAGGATCATGCGCCCCAACCTCCTCAATCCGCTGTTTGCTCCTGTTTCGAGCCTGGAAGGCGTTGGCCCAAAGATCGAAAAGGCGATGACGCGGCTGTTGCGCGGCAGCGAACAGGCAGGTCCGGCCATTCTGCGCGACCTGATCTTTCATCTCCCCCATTCGGTGATCGACCGCCGCCGCCAGCCGGGCATTGCCCGCTCGCCGGAGGGCGTCATTGTCACGCTGAAGGTGCGGGTCGACCGCCATCAGCCGCCGCCAAGGGGAAACCGGCGCGTCCCCTATCGTATCTACGTCCATGACGAAACCGGCGAACTGGCACTGGTCTTTTTCCATGGCCATACCGACTATCTTGCCAAGGCGCTGCCGGTGGGCGAAACGCGCTACGTCTCGGGCCGGGTCGAGTGGTTCAACGGCCAGCCCAACATGGTCCATCCCGACCATATCGTCGATGAGGCGGGCTTTGCCGACCTGCCACTGGTCGAGCCGGTCTATCCGAACACCGGCGGCCTTGCCCAGAAAACGCTGCAGAAATCGGTTCGAACCGCCATTTCCCGCCTGCCGGACCTGCCGGAATGGGCCGATGCCGCCCTTGTGAAACGCCAGGGCTGGCCGCCCTTTGCCGAGGCCCTGAAGCGCATTCACGCGCCACGCGATGCCATCGATATCGATCCGAAGGCGCCCCATCGCCTGCGCCTTGCCCATGACGAGTTTCTGGCTGGCCAACTGGCCCTGGCGCTGACCCGAGAGAAAATGCGCAAAACCGGCGGTGTTGCCCGAAAGGCGGATGGAAAGCTGGCAAGCGCCCTGCTTGCCGCCTTCTCCTGGCCCCTCACCACCAGCCAGCAACAGGTCATGACCGAAACTCGCGGCGATCTCGCCCAGCCAGAGCGCATGCTTCGGCTGCTGCAGGGCGATGTCGGTTCCGGCAAGACCATCGTTGCCCTGCTGGCGGCAGCAGACGTGATTGAGGCCGGCGCCCAGGCGGCCATCATGGCGCCGACGGAAATCCTCGCCCGTCAGCATTACGAGAACATCGCAAAACTCGGTGAAGCCGCCGGCATCCGAACGGCAATCCTGACCGGCCGCGAGAAGGGCAAGCGGCGCGAGGAAATCCTGGCTGATCTGGCGACAGGTGAAATCGATCTCCTGATCGGTACCCATGCGCTGTTTCAGGGACCGGTCACCTTTCGCGATCTGGGTCTGGCCGTCATCGATGAGCAGCACCGCTTCGGCGTCCACCAGCGTCTGGCGCTAAGCGACAAGGCGCCCTCCAGCGATATTCTGGTAATGACGGCAACGCCAATTCCGCGCACCCTGGTCATGACCTGGTATGGCGACATGGCCGTCTCCAAGCTCACCGACAAGCCTGCAGGCCGCAAGCCAATCGCTACCAGCGCCCTGCCGCTGGAACGGCTGAACGATCTCGTTTCCCGCATGGAACAGGCGGTTTCAGAAGGCCAGAAAATCTACTGGATATGCCCGCTGGTCGAGGAAAGCGACGAAGTCGAGGCGACTTCGGCGGAAGAACGCCACGCATCCCTTGCCAAACGGTTTGGCAGCAAGGTCGGCCTCGTTCATGGCCGCATGAGCGCCGTCGAAAAGGATGCCGCCATGGAAGCCTTCCAGAGTGGCGAAACCCGCATACTGGTCGCCACCACCGTGGTCGAGGTCGGCGTCGATGTGCCCGATGCGACGATCATGGTGATCGAGCATGCCGAGCGCTTTGGCCTTGCCCAACTGCACCAGTTGCGCGGCCGGGTTGGGCGCAGCGACCGGGATTCACACTGCATCCTGCTTTACAAGGCACCGCTCGGCGAAGTCGCCAATGCGCGGCTCGCCATTATGCGCGAAACAAATGACGGCTTCCGCATCGCCGAGGAGGATTTGCGGCTTAGGGGCGAAGGCGAAGTGCTCGGCACGCGCCAGTCGGGCTCACCCGGCTTCAACCTTGCCAGTGCCGAACTGCATGGCGACATGCTCGAACTGGCACGCAACTCGGCAAAACACGTGATGACCACCAATGCGGGCCTGGAAGGTGAACAGGGCGACGCGTTGCGAGTCCTGCTCTATCTCTTCGGGCAGGACGAGGCGGTGCGGCTTATCCGTTCAGGATAGCAGGATCATTCCGACGGCGGCTTGCGCTTGCCGGGCATGTTTTCCTCATGCGGCAGGAAAAGCGCTTTCAGCGGGTTTTCCGTTTCTTTGATACCGTTGGCCTTTGCCTGCTCTGCCAGTTCCTTGAGCTTCTTCTGGCTTTCATCCGGCGCGACGAGGCCGGCGGAAATCACCAGTTTGGCGCCCTCCTCCACCGACATATTGAGGCGGATGACGTCCTGTTCCGGAACGAACAGCAGAAAGCCGGAGGTCGGGTTCGGCGTCGTCGGCAAAAACACGCTGACCGTTTTTTTCTTCCGGTTCCGCAGCGTGTGGTCCACCTCGCCCCTCGTTTCAGTGGCGATGAAGACCACTGCCCACAAACCCATGCGGGGATATTCGATCAGCCCGACTTCCTGAAACGAGGCCGTCTGGTCCGACAGCACGGTCTCGAAAATCTGCTTCAGACCGTTGTAGAGATTGCGGACAACCGGCATGCGGTTGAGCAGGTTCTCACCCCAGTTGACGATCGAGCGGCCAATAAAACTTGCGGTCAGAAAGCCAACCACGGTGATGGTGAAGATTGCCGCCACCAGACCGAAACCCGGCACATGGATCGGCAGATAATGATCCGGATTATAAATCTCCGGGATGTAGGGAATTACCCAGCTGTCGACCCATTCGATGAACGTCCAGATCAGATAGATGGTGATCGCCAGCGGCGCGGTAATGATAAAGCCGGTCAGAAAATAGGTGCGAATGCGCGACATGCGAGGCGGAAATCCCGTTCAGAAGGGGTTCATTTAACACGCTGCCGCCCGCCTGCCCAAGGCTGAGAGCGCTGGTTCGACGCTAATCTAGAGCAATTCGTGTTTTGACGGAATCGGAAAAACGGCCCGCCGATCAAATGAGCCGGTCAAACCGGCATGCCCGCTGCCCTATTCGACCGTTACCGATTTTGCCAGATTTCTCGGCTGATCGACATCCGTGCCCATGGCAAGGGCGGTGTGATAGGCCAGCAACTGCACCGGAATGGCATAGACGATCGGTGTGAGGATTTCCGGCATATCCGGCATGACCACCACATGCTCGGCCTCGATGGAGGCTTCGGCAGCGCCTTTTTCGTCAGTGATCAGGATGATCCGCCCGCCGCGGGCTGCAACCTCCTGCATGTTCGACACGGTCTTTTCGAAGATTCGGTCATGGGGCGCGATCACCACCACCGGCATTTTCTCGTCGATCAGCGCAATCGGTCCGTGCTTCAACTCGCCTGCCGCATAGCCCTCGGCGTGAATATAGGAGATTTCCTTCAGTTTCAGCGCGCCTTCCAGCGCCAGCGGGTAGTTGGTGTCGCGGCCGAGATAGAGAATATGGCGCACCTTGGCGAGATCACCGGCAATCTTCTCGATCTGCCTTTCAAGCTTCAGCGCCTTGTTGGCATAGCGGGGTGCTTCGGTCAGCGCGCGAATGAGTTCCTGCTCCCTGGCAGCATCGATGGCACCGCGCGCCCTGCCGACGGCGATTGCCAGCGACACCAGAACGGAGAGCTGACAGGTAAACGCCTTGGTGGAGGCAACGCCGATTTCTGGCCCGGCAAGTGTCTGGAAGATCGCATCGGATTCACGCGCAATGGTCGATTCCGGTACATTGACGATAGCACCGATATGCTGGCCGTTTTCCTTGCAGTAGCGCAGCGAGGCAAGCGTGTCGGCGGTTTCGCCCGATTGCGAGATGAACAGCGCCAAGCCGCCCTTTTTCAGCGGCATTTCGCGGTATCGGAACTCCGATGCGATATCGATGTCGACGGGAATGCCGGCAATCCGCTCGAACCAGTATTTGGAGATCAGCCCGGCAAGATAGGCCGTGCCACAGGCCGAGATCGAGATGCGCTCCACCTTGGCGAGATCGAAGGGCAACCCCTCCCCGACCGTCGTCGTGCAATCGCCGAAGTCGAGGTAATGCGACAGGGTGTGAGAGATCACTTCCGGCTGCTCGTAGATCTCCTTGATCATGAAATGGCGGTGATTGCCCTTGTCGACCATCAGGCTGGAGCCGACCGAACGCTGCAGTGCGCGTTCGACGGGTTTGCCGTCGAGATCGAAGATTTCTGCCTTGTCGCGATGCACGACACACCAGTCGCCGTCTTCCAGATAGGTGATCTGGTCGGTAAAGGGTGCAAGCGCAATGGCATCGGAGCCCAGATACATCTTGCCTTCGCCATGGCCGATCGCCAGCGGCGGACCATTGCGGGCACCGACGATCAGGTCGTCCTCGTCACGAAAAAGGATCGCCAGTGCAAAAGCACCTTCCAGCCGCCGGATCGCCGCATGGGCAGCTTCCACGGGTTTTAGCCCCTGTTTGAGGCCGCGCGCCACAAGATGGGCTACGACCTCGGTGTCGGTCTGGGAGGAGAAGGTAAAGCCGTCAGCTGCCAATTCGTCGCGCAGCACGCGAAAATTCTCGATGATGCCGTTATGCACCACCGCGACATTGTCGGAAAAATGGGGATGGGCATTGGCCTCGTTGGGAACGCCATGGGTAGCCCAGCGGGTGTGGCCGATGCCGACCGTGCCCGAAAGCGGAGCATCCTTGAGCCTGGCTTCCAGATTGACGAGCTTGCCCTCGGCGCGGCGGCGATCGAGATGGTTGCCTTCGATCGTTGCCACGCCGGCAGAATCATAGCCGCGATATTCAAGCCGCTTGAGCGCGTCCACCAGGAGAGGCGCTACCGGTTCCGTGCCGATGATTCCAACGATGCCGCACATATAACTTCCCCGCTGCGATGATTGACTGCGGAATGCCGTCAGTGGCCTTTCCCGCCTTCAAGCCGGTAAATAGGGTTTTGCGATGCGTGATTTGCGATACAGCCCTGCTTCCTAATAGCAAATCAGGCCGCAACAGCATGTTCACTTTGCATTTCAACAGATTTCCATCTGTAACAAAAACAGATGAAGGCCATCTTTTCGCGGTTGGTAAACAAATCACTTACGAAGGGCAGCGGCAGATGGCGTGAAACCGGTCAGCCCTTCTTCTTGTCCCGTTTGAACTGCTCGTTGCGTTCGCGGATCGTACGGGCATGGCCTTCCTTGTTGACCTGGCGGCCACGGGCAACCGCCATGGCATCGGCAGGCACATCTTCGGTGATGACACTGCCCGATGCGATATAGGCGCCTTCCCCGATCGTGACGGGCGCCACCAGCGCACTGCCGGTGCCAACAAAGGTGTTTGCTCCGATATCGGTGAAATGCTTGTTGAGCCCATCATAATTGCAGGTGATCGTACCCGCGCCGATATTGGCCGCAGCCCCCACCCGCGCATCGCCGATATAGCTCAGATGATTGACCTTGGCGCCTGCTTCCACCGAGGCATTCTTGATTTCACAGAAATTGCCGACTTTGGCGTTTTCTGCCAGGCGCGTGCCCGGTCTCAATCGCGCAAACGGGCCGATGACCGCATGATCGCTGATCTCGGCGCCCTCGATATGGCTGAAAGCGCGGACATGGACGTTTTCACCGATTCTGACGCCCGGGCCAAACCAGACATCCGGCTCGATCCGGCTATCGGCGCCGATTTCAGTATCGAAGGAAAAATGCACACTCTCGGGCGCCTGTAGCGAGACGCCTGCCGCCATCATTTCCATGCGCTTGCGCGCCTGCCACAGCGCTTCCACCCGGGCAAGCTCCCTGCGGTCGTTGATACCGATGAGTTCTTCCTCATCGGCTTCCGTCGCAACCACCTTCAGGCCGCGCTCTCGGGCAATTGCCACGCAATCGGTCAGATAATACTCGCCCTTGGCGTTGTCATTGCCGATCGCTTCAAGAAGGCTCAGCGCCTCCTTACCCGAAAGCCCCATGATACCGCCATTGCAGAAGGTGATTTTCCGCTCCGCTTCGCTGGCATCCTTGTGTTCGCGAATGGCGACAAGTTCGCCGTTTTCCTCCACCAGCCTTCCATAGCCGTCGGGCGCGGCAGTACGAAACCCCATCACGGCGACCCCAGCACCATCCGCCAGCGCGGCCCTGACCGGCTGAAGTGACTGCGCCGTAATCAGCGGCGTATCGCCAAACAGCACCAGAACATCATCATACCCTTCGGCAATCGCGTGCCTTGCCGCCAGCACGGCGTGGCCCGTGCCAAGACGCTCCTTCTGCTCGGCAATGGTGACATTTTCAGCATGGCGGCGCGCTTCGGCATCGACCCTTTCGGCATCCCGGCCGACCACAACCGCCTGCGCTTCGCCACCGGCCTCACCCGCAGCCCGCATGACATGGCCGAGCAGGGAAAGTCCTGCCACTTCATGCAGCACTTTGGTTTTCTGGGAACGCATCCGCGTACCCTCGCCGGCCGCCAAAATAATGGTCAGGCAGGTTCTTGCCATTTTGCTTCTCCAGCGTTAACGCCTAATCGCAATTGCATGGGGCTGCACAATGGGTCGTACCGCCTGCCAATGCCGGGTTTTTCCCGCATTAGCAGCACTGGCCGCCAACCGGCAACCCGGTTGCAAACGGGAAGTACAAGTTCATCCATGTCAGATTCGCCGGACAAGGAAAACAACGGGACGGACAGCAGCAGCAACGCGCCGCAGATGGCCCCACCCCAGGCACCCCGCAATGCCTCCGAGAAACGGCCCGCAGCTTCCAGGCCGGCACGCATTCCCCTGCCCTTCACCATTTTGATCATCCTGCTGGTTTCAGGAGTAGCCCTGTTTGCCATCCTGTTTGCGCTGCAGTTCTTCTACACCCGCAATCTGGGCGAAACCGTGCCGGCAGCTGTCGGCGGCAGCGGGCGGGAAGGCCAGTCCGGAAAGGATGATGGCGCGCCGGTCTCGATCCTGCCCGAGGCGCCCGGCGGGGTAACCGTCCTGGAAAAACAGCCGGAAACTGACAGCCCCGGAACCGTTGTCCCATCAGCACCCATCGCCCAGGGCGCCGGCATCGCCACCGGCTTTGCCATGGATCTGGGCGCTGCCGACTCTTTCATCGACCTGACCCGCCGCTTTGCCACCATCGTTGCCGAAAACGGCGAAAACAATTTCCTGCGCCTTGAGCCACGCGCCGTTCTGCGCGAGACCGTCAACGGGCTGGAGGCCCGCTTGCTTGTCGGCCCGTTCGACAGCGAGGCAGAGGCGGCGGAAGCCTGCGAGGTCCTGATTCTGCGCGAAGGGGTCGTCTGCACGGCGCAACCTTTCGAGGGCGAACTGATCGCCCGCGAATAGCAAAAGCTGCAGAAAACACCCCCCGGTTTTTCCGCTGATATTTTTTTAAACCCGGTCAATTAGCTATTGACCCTGCAAGGC
>JAGRLQ010000210.1 GCA_020441735.1 Nitratireductor sp. | reverse complement strand
TGTTCATCTCGATGAAGTAGAATTCACCATCTTCCCACAGAAACTCAACCGTGCCGGCGCCGGCATAGCCCATGCCCTGCACGGCTTTGGCGCAGATATCGCCGATTTTCTGGCGGTCGGCTTCGCCAAGCGCCGGGGAAGGGGCTTCCTCCCAGACTTTCTGGTGGCGGCGCTGCAGAGAGCAGTCGCGCTCGCCCAGATGGATGCCACCACCCTTGCCGTCGCCCATCACCTGAACCTCGATGTGGCGCGGTTTGGCGAGGTATTTCTCGATATAGACGCTGTCATCCCCGAAGGCCGCACCGGCCTCGCTGCGCGCGGTGTGGAGCGCCTGCGACAGGTCTGCTTCGGTCATGGCGACCTTCATGCCTCTGCCACCGCCGCCTGCCGCGGCCTTGATGATGACGGGATAGCCGATCTCGGCGGCAACACGCTTGGCGGTTTTCTCATCCGTCACGCCGCCTTCCGATCCCGGCACGACAGGAATACCCAGGCGCTTTGCAGTCGCCTTGGCTTCGATCTTGTCGCCCATGATGCGGATGTGCTCGGCGGACGGGCCGATAAAAGTGATATCGTGCGCTTCAAGCACTTCGGCGAATTTTGCATTTTCCGACAGAAAGCCATAGCCCGGATGGATCGCGTCGGCGCCGGTGATCTCGCAGGCCGCCATGATCTCATGCATGTTGAGATAGCTTTTCTTTGATGGCGGCGGACCGATGCAGACGCTCTCATCGGCAAGGCGTACATGCATTGCCGTCTCGTCGGCGGTCGAGTGAATGGCGACGGTTGGAATGCCCAGTTCGCGGCAGGCGCGCAGGATGCGCAGGGCGATCTCGCCGCGATTGGCAATAAGAACTTTCTTGAACATCGCCTGACTACCTCGCAGGAAAGGACTGGCTCGCAGCAAAGGGCTGGCTTGCAGGAAGCGGCTGCCGCATCATTCGATGATCAGCAGCGGTTCGCCATATTCGACCGGCTGGGAGTCTTCGACCAGAATCCGGGTAACCGTGCCAGACCTGTCGGCTGCGATCTGATTCATTGTTTTCATCGCCTCGACGATCATTACCGTCTGGCCTGCCTTGACTGTATCGCCAATCTTGACGAAGGGATCGGCGCCCGGTGCCGGCGAGTGATATGCGGTACCGACCATGGGCGAGGTGACGGCGCCCGGGTGGCTCTCGTCAGTGGCAGGGGCAGCCGCAGATGCTGCCGCAGGCTGGCTTGCCACCGCTGCGGGCGCGGCAACGGGTGCTGCTACTTCCACTGAGCGCGGAGCGGCATAACGGGCGATGCGGATGCGCAAATCGTCCTGCTCGACCTCGATCTCACTGAGTTCTGTTTCCTTGAGAAGTTCGGCCAGTTCACGGATCATTTCCTGGTCGATGGTGTTCTTTTTCGACATGTCTGTCCCATCCGGTGACACGGTACAGCCGTTCCCGATCAAACCGGCGCGCAAAAGTGGGGCGCCAAGTCGAGCCGTCGGAAATGTCTAGTGATGCCGCAGCATTGCGGACGGCACGGCGTACCTGCTTATTTCAGTGCCGGGGTTATACAGATAGCGTCATGCGAGGGAAAGGGTTTTCGCCCGGCATGCTAAACGGCCGCAGTTTTTTCACCAGAAAAGGGATTTTTGCGCTTTAAACCGGTAATTGCCGCCGGTTTCAACCGCCTTCGCCAGCCTGTTCGTCGATCATCGGTTTCAACCGGTCATAGCCGACCGCGCCGAAAACAACATTGTCGCCGATCACATAGGAGGGGGTGCCCGAAATTCCCAGCCCGTCAGCAATCGAATAGACTTCGCTGAAGGCGGCCATCGATTCCGGATTGGCGAGATCGTCCACCAGTGTCTTGCGGTCTGCGCCGAGGAATTGGGCGATTTCCAGCGCAACATCGCCATCCTTGCGGCCTTCATGACTCAGCAACTGGCGGTGAAATTCCGGATACAGTTCGGGATAGTTGCGCACCAGGCTCATGGAAACGCGATGGGCAGCCAGCGAAGCCTCGCCAAGGACGGGAAACTCCTTCAGGATGAATTTCACGTCCTTGTTTTCCTCCAGAATGCGATCCATGTCGGCAAGCGCCCGGCGGCAGAAGCCGCAATTGTAATCGAAGAACTCCACGACGGTGATCGGGGCATCGGGATTGCCGATTACCATCTGGTGGTTGGAGTTGAAGACAGTCTCGCTGCGTTCCTCAAGGGTCTGCTTTTGCTGGGCTACCCGCATTTCCTCCTGCTTCTTCTCCAGCGCGTCCTGCACTTCCAGCATGATTTCGGGGTTGGCGAGCAGATATTCGCGCACGATCTTTTCGACCGCTGTCCGATCGAGTTCCTGGGCCCGGGCCGCATCTTGTATGGCCGGGACCGTCAGGAGCGGAGCGGCAGCAATTGCTGCCACCATCAGGCTTCTGGCCGCATGGCGGCGCAGGATGCGGGACAGTGTGGAAAGTCGTGCCATGTTGGTTGTTCCCTGCTTTGTCTTGACCGCGGCAGACGTCACCTGATTAAGCGCCCGCTACGGTGTACCGGCGATGGCCGGGATCAGAAACGCTTCTTCTTTTTCGGCTTGTACAGGACAATATCCTGCATGCGAACCCATTGCGGTGAATTCTTCTTCAAACCTTTTTGAGCGCGGACGGCAAAGCTTTTTGCTTCCTTGTAGTTGCCGGTCAGAAAACGCTGCTCGGCGGTTGCGGCGAGCGCGTCGGCTTCCTGACCAAGCATGGCGTAGGCGCGGGCGAGGTATTCGTAACCGGAAACGGTCTGCTGATCACGGGCAAGCCCCGCCTTGATCTGCTTGACCGCCTCGGAAATGTTTGCCGGATTGCCGGTTTCCATCAGCACATGACCGTACTGAACGCGCAACAGGCCTGATTTGAACGGATCCAGTTCAATGGCCTTGCGCATCGGCGCGACCGCCTGGTCGGCCTGGCGGCTCTTTAACAGGATTTCCGCCTTCATTTCATAAAGGTAGGCGTGGTTTGGCATTTGGCGGATAAGATCATTGATTGCCCTCAGCGCGCTTTTGGCATCGCCACGCAGATACTGCGCGATGGCAACGCCGTAGCGGGCCGGGATGCTCTTCGGATTATCCCTGAACAGGCGGCGCACCTGACCCAGACCACCGGCATAAGCAGCAATCTTGGCGCGCACCATGTCGTGGCGGATTTGCAGTGCCGGGGAATCGTGCTGGCCGAAACTCGGCGACTGGCGGACCACGGTTTCAAGCAGGGCAATCCGGTCACGGGGCAGGGGGTGGCTCTGGATGTAGGGATCGATGCGAGAGCTGGAAAACAGCAGTTGCGAGCCAAGCCGGTCAAAGGTTTTCAGCATGCCGGCGCCGGACTGGCCGGTCTTTTCCAGCAGGGTGACCCCGGCCCGATCGGCGGCGGTCTCCTCTTCGCGCTGATAGGCGAGGATCGAGCGTTTCAGCGTGTTGCCGCCGCCCGAAATGATGGCCTGTCCGGCAGCCTCGCCGAGATCGCCGCCTGCCACCATGGCGCCTGCACCAAGCAGGGCACCGACGGCTGCCAAGACCTGCGCGCGCTCCAGCCGATCCCGCATCCTGACCTGGTGGCCACCGATGATATGGCCGGTTTCATGGGCAATGACGCCGATGATTTCGTTGGGAACATCGGCCTGCATCAATGCGCCGGTGTGGATGAACATTCGGCGGTCGGTGACAAAGGCATTGAAGGTCGGATTATGCACCAGGTAAACATCGACCGCGCCCTTTCCAAGGCCGGCAGCCGAGAAGATCGGTGCTGTATAGGACTTCAGCAGACCCTCGATCTCGGCATCGCGTACCAGCGGCAGGCGCTGTGCCCGGCTTGTTGCGGGCACTGCGATGGCAATCATCACAACAAGAGCGAACAGTACAGAGAGCACGGCCCGGTAACGGGCTGATGCTGTACGGGTGGATACCGGTCGGCTTGTGGACGGATCAGGCGGCATGGCTTTCCGTTTCAGTCGAGAAACGCGAGACGATATAGGACACCGCGCATGTGGCAACAAGGTGGCAGGCGGCGGGCCTGACCTGAAGATCCGCCCGCGCCAGCTACATCGATCCACTGCCGGAAGATCAGCTCAGAAAACCACTCCATCCAGCCTGGTTTTCTCCCGCATCGCCTTCCATGGATTCGCCGGAGGATTCTTCCTTGCGAACCCTGCGGGTGTTGCGGCGCTGGACCTGACGCGGTGGTGCTGCTTCGCGCTGCGCATCATCTGCGGCTTCTCCGTTCGCCTCTTCCGCCGCTTCTGCCTGTTGCACGGCTTCTTCGGCTTTCACCTTTTTGCCGGGCCGGCCTGTGCGGCGTTTGGGACGCCGGGATTCCGCGTCGTCATCTTCCTCTTCGTCCGCGTCGGCCACAGTTTCCTGCGGCGCTGCCGATGCAGCCGGCCGATCATCCCTGCTGGAAGATTTCCGCGCCCGTGCCTCGTCCCGGCCACCATTCTGTCTGCCGGTTGGGGCATCGTTCCTTTCCGTCCGATCCTCGTCGCCGTCACTTCCGGCTGCATCGATTTCCGGCTCGTCTTCGCCATCACGCGCAGCCTGACGGTTGCCGCGGCCGTCCCGATCATCCCGGTCGTCCCTGTCGCGGTCCCTGCCGCGTCCGCGGCGGCGGCGGCCCCGCTTGCTGCGCCCGGATTCCTCGTCATCGCCCGTTTCATGATCTGCTTCATGAGCCGTTTCATGATCAAACGGCGTGCTGCCATGCATCATGTTGACGGCAGCAGAATCCGGATTGCCGGTAGCAGGCTCGCCTTTCTCGATGGAATAGTCCTGATCGCCGACATCATGGTCGCCCTCCACCAGGATCTGCAGGCCGAAGCGCTGCTCCATGGAACTGAGCGCACGGCGCTTGGTATTGAGGATGTACATGGCCATCGAAGGGGAAACCTTGACCGAAACATCGTTGCGGCTGTTGCGGTTCAAATAGTCTTCCAGCGCACGCAGGATCATCAGTGCAAGCGAGGACTGCGAGCGAACATGGCCGACACCGTGGCAAACCGGGCAGACGGCCATGGTGCTTTCCAGCACGCTGGCTCGGATACGCTGGCGCGACATCTCCAGCAGGCCGAAGTGGGATATATGGCCGACCTGGATACGGGCGCGGTCGCTTTTCAGGCATTCCTTGAGCTTGCGCTCAACCGACCGGTTGTTGCGTTTTTCCTCCATGTCGATGAAGTCGATAACGATGAGGCCGGCGAGATCGCGCAGGCGCAACTGGCGGGCAACTTCCTCGGCAGCTTCCAGATTGGTCTGCAATGCCGTCGCCTCGATGGAGTGCTCGCGCGTCGACTTGCCGGAGTTGACGTCGATCGCCACCAGCGCTTCCGTCTGGTTGATGATCAGGTAACCACCGGATTTCAGCGTCACCTGCGGGGTGACCATTTTCTCGAGCTGGCTTTCGATGTTGTAGCGCGA
>JAGRLQ010000209.1:9437-9933 GCA_020441735.1 Nitratireductor sp. | reverse complement strand
GCGTGTTGGCGACATGGCTGCGGCTTTTGCCGATGACATTACCGAGGTCAGCCTGGGTATAGTCATATTCATCGATCAGCTGCTGATAGCCCTGTGCCTCCTCGACCGGATTCAGATCGGCGCGCTGGACGTTTTCGATGATCGCAAGTTCCAGCGCTTCCTTGTCCTCGACCTCACGCAGAATGACGGGAATTTCATGCAGGGCTGCTTTTTGCGCCGCGCGCCAGCGCCGCTCGCCGGCGATAATCTCAAAGCGCGCGCCGCCAAGGTCCTCATCCCTGATCGGCCGCACCAGAATGGGCTGGACAATGCCGTGCTCGGCAATCGACCTGGCAAGATCGGCAAGGTTCTCTTCGGCGAACTGGCGCCGCGGATTGTTCGGATTGGCACGAATCTGCTCGATGGGCACCTTGCGGTCGGCGCGCAGCTGTTCCTGCCTGCCGGTTTCCCTGACAGCCGCAGGCGCATCGTCCATCTCGCCGATCAGCGCCGCCAG
>JAGRLQ010000209.1:0-9358 GCA_020441735.1 Nitratireductor sp. | reverse complement strand
ATGCCGCATTCAGGCTGCGCTGAGCTGTTTTTCCTTGCGGATGATTTCCGACGCCAGCCGCAGATAAGCCTGGCTGCCGGAGCATTTCAGATCGTAGAGAATTGCCGGCTTGCCGTGTGACGGCGCTTCCGACAGACGCACATTGCGCGGAATTACCGTTTCATAGACTTTCGATCCCATGAACTCCCTCACGTCACTGACTACCTGTTCGGACAGGTTGTTGCGGGAATCGAACATGGTGAGAATGATGCCGTGCAGGCCAAGATCGGGGTTCACCGTCTCACGCACCTGTTTCATGGTTTCGAGCAACTGGCTCAGACCTTCAAGCGCGAAGAACTCACACTGTAACGGTACCAGCAAGGCATGCGCCGCCGCCATTGCATTGATGGTCAGCAGATTGAGGGAAGGCGGACAGTCGATCAGAATGTAGTCGAAGGCCGGTTTTCCTTCTCCCGGTCTAGGATTATATTCCTCTATTGCCTTTTTCAGCCGGAAGGCCCGATCAGATGCGCTGGCGATTTCCATTTCCAACCCGAGCAGGTCCAGCGTGGATGGCGCCACATAGAAACGGGGCACTGCCGTCTTGACCAGAGCATCTCCCAGGCTGCTATCACCGCGCAGCAGATCGGCGGTTGAAACCTCCCGGCTTTCCCGGTCGATACCGAGACCGGTACTGGCATTGCCCTGGGGATCGAGATCGATGATCAGCACGGTCTTTTCGATCGCCGCCAGCGCGGTTGCCAGATTGATCGCCGTGGTGGTCTTGCCGACACCGCCCTTCTGGTTGGCGATCGTCAATACCCTTGAAGCTGTTCGAATACCCATCGCCTGAAGCCTGTCTGACTGCCCGTCTAATCATTCGCGCGGCTGGTAGAATTTCCGTGCGTGGCGCACTTGCCGCCCGCCTTTCGAATTCCGAAGCCGATTGCAGAGACGCCGCCTGTCCGCGTTGTGTTACCGGTGGGAAACATTGGCTATTTCCAGTACGCAACCGGCCGGATCGATCCTGCTCGGATGCTCTACCAAATCGAATTTCCAATCGCCATGACTATCTTCGATTTCGCGGCGAAAATCCCGCCCTTTCATGAACAGGGCGACACGATCGTCGGTGAGAAATTCTCCCGTCCATTTCAGCAGCTTGGATAGCGGCGCCAGAGCCCGGGCGGTAACCACTTCTGCCGCCACTATTTGTTCCGCAGCCGACTCGATCCGGCAGCTGAAAACCTCCGCCGGCACATTCATCCGGCTTGCTGCCTGACGCAGGAAAGCGCATTTCTTCTGATTCGACTCGACCAGCCGAACCACGCCTCCCTGCCGCTCCGCCAGCCCCGCAGCGATGACGAGGCCCGGAAATCCGCCGCCGCTACCCAGATCCGTCCAGGAGAGCGCATTCCGCTTCAGAGCCAGAAGCTGCAGGCTGTCGGCCACATGCCGCTCCCAGAAATCGGGCAAGGTCGCCGGTGAAACCAGATTGGTCTTGGCTTGCCACTTGATCAGCAAATCCCGATAGGCTGTCAGGCGGGCCATGGTTTCACGTGAAACCGGGTGGATTTCGCTCAACCGCCGACGGACTTCCTCCGCATCTTCCGGCTTCACCATGGCCACCTGCCCAACAAATCCGGGTCAACCATTGGCCTGCCGTGCGTCCGCCGTATCTTCCGCCAGACGGGCGAGAGCCGCATCGCGCTTCAGATGTGCCAGGATCAGCGTGACCGCTGCCGGCGTCATGCCATCGATCCGCGACGCCTGACCCAGATTCTGCGGCCGGATGCGTTCTAGCTTCTGGCGCAATTCCGTCGAAAGGCCGGACAATTGCCCATAGTCGAAGCGCTCAGGAATAATCCGGGCTTCTTCCTTGCGGATGGCATTGATATCGCTTTCCTGCCGCGCAAGATACACTGCATAGGACGCATCGATCTGTACTTGCTCGGCAACCTTGCCATCCAGGCCTTTCAGTTGCGGCCATATGCCGGAGAGCCTTTCAAGGTCGATATCGGGATAGGCAAGCAGGTCGTATGCACTGCGGCGAACCCCATCCAGATTGATTTTCAGGCCATGGGAAGCCGCTTCATTCGGCGTGAGGCTGAGGGCCTGGAGTTCTGCCGTAAAAGTCTCCAGCGCCGATTTCCAAGCCTTGAACGCTGTCTGCCGCTCTGTACCGACACAACCAACCTCCATGCCCATCGGGGTCAGCCGCTGATCGGCGTTGTCGGCCCTCAGGCTGAGCCGGTACTCGGCCCGCGAGGTAAACATTCGGTAGGGTTCGCTCACTCCGCGGGTAATGAGGTCGTCGATCATCACGCCGATATAGGAGTTGGTTCGGCTGAACAGGATGGCATCGCCACCCGAAGCCAGCCGCGCCGCATTGAGCCCGGCCACCAGGCCCTGGGCTGCAGCTTCCTCATAACCGGTCGTGCCATTGATCTGGCCGGCCAGAAACAGCCCCGGCAGGCGCCGTGTTTCCAGCGTCGGACGCAACTCACGCGGATCCACGTGATCATACTCAATGGCATAGCCCGGTTGCAGGATCACGGCCTTCTCCAGACCGCGGATCGTGGCGATGAAAGCTGCCTGCACGTCTTCCGGCAGGGAGGTTGATATCCCGTTGGGATAGACCGTGTCATCATCCAGCCCTTCCGGCTCGAGGAAGATCTGATGGCTGTCGCGGTCACCGAACTTGACGATCTTGTCTTCCACCGAAGGGCAGTAACGCGGCCCGACGCCGGCGATCTGACCCGAATACATTGCCGATTTGCCGATGTTCTCTGAAATGATCGTATGCGTCTGCGGATTCGTGCGCGTGATGCCGCACTCCACCTGCGGGTTGGGAAGCTTGTCCGTCAGACTGGAAAACGGCACCGGAGTTTCGTCACCCGGCTGCATGTCCACCGCAGACCAGTCGATGGTCTTCCCGTCGAGCCTTGCCGGGGTTCCGGTCTTAAGCCGGCCCAGGGAAAATCTGGCTCTTTCCAGTGTGGTCGACAGGCCAGTGGAAGGTGCCTCGCCCATGCGCCCTGCCGGAATCTGCTTTTCACCGATGTGGATCAGCCCACGCAGGAAGGTGCCGGTCGTCAGGATCACCGCCGCAGAACGCAGTTCCCTTCCATCCTCGCAAACAACGCCCCGCACGAAACCCTCATCGACAATCAGATCGCCGACGCCACCTTCGATGATTTCAAGGTTTTCCTGCTCGGCCAGCTTGGCCTGCATGGCAAGCCGGTAAAGTTTACGGTCAGCCTGCGCCCGCGGCCCGCGCACTGCCGGGCCCTTGCGCCGGTTGAGCAGGCGAAACTGAATGCCCGCCTGGTCGGCAACCCTTCCCATTACCCCATCCATGGCATCGATTTCACGCACCAGATGGCCTTTGCCAAGCCCGCCAATGGCTGGATTGCAGGACATCACGCCGATGGTATCCGCACGATGGGTCACCAGCGCGGTGCGGGCACCCATGCGCGCAGAGGCGGCCGCGGCTTCACAGCCGGCATGACCGCCGCCAATCACGATGACATCATAATCCTTCCGCATGGCGGAGTTCCGCAGTTTTCTTCGGTTTCGCTCAGAATGGGCTTGAATATATGCAAGGTACGGCCAAATCGCCACCACCGGGCAGGAACTTGTTTCACGTGAATCCCGCGCCGTCACCGGCCATGCTCATAAGGCCTTTTCCCGGGCGCGTAAAGCGCAGCTATTTTCTATCGCTTCGAGAGGCTGCTCCAAAATGTTTCACGTGAAACACGGTTTTGGGTAGCCAGGCCAAAGTGGAAAATGTTTCACGTGAATCATTTGCCGACACAGAACTCCGCAAAGATCACATCCAGTAGCTCTTCAGGGTCGATGCGGCCCGTAAGTCGGCCCAGGCATTCTCCTGCCAGACGCAGTTCCTCCGCAGCCAGAACGCGATCAGCGGCAACCACGTCCCCGAACTGCGCAAGGTGTTCTGCAGTCTGCTCCAGCAATGCCTTCTGGCGCCTGCGCGATATCAGGATGTCCTCGCCGGCCGTCGCCAGCTTCGCCTGCTTTTCGATGTAGCCGATAAACCCGTCCAACCCGTCAGGCGCTACCGTGCTCACCTCCCCCAAAGAGACGTTCCCTTCAAACCCGCCGCCGCTTTCAAGGTCGGACTTGGACTGGAAAACGCTCACTGATCCCAAATCCTTTTCCGGCAGAACCGGTTCATCCTTGGGAGACAGCCAGATCACAAGATCAGCCGCCTCCGCCGTCTGCCTGGCGCGTTCAACACCAATGGCTTCAATCCGATCTTCGCTGTCCCGGATCCCGGCGGTATCGAACACGATGACTGCCAGCCCGTTGATATCCACCCTGGCTTCCAGAACATCACGGGTTGTCCCGGCGACTTCCGTAACGATCGCAATATCCCGCTTCGCCAGCGCGTTGAGCAGGCTTGATTTACCGGCATTGGGCGGACCGACAAGCGCCACACGAAAACCCCGGCGGATAATTTCACCAGCCTGATAACCTTCCAACGTGATAGCGATATCGTTCCTCAGGCTGGCAATACCGGAACAAACCTCTGCTACCATGCTGTCCGGCACGTCTTCCTCATCGGAAAAATCAAATTCCGCTTCAAGAAAAGCCCGCGCCCGGACCAGCGCTTCACGCCACGCGGCGACCTTGCGGTGCATTTCGTCAGATGAAAGCCGAACCGCCAACTGCCGCTGTGCCTCGGTTTCGGCGGCCAGGAGATCAGCCAGACCCTCGATTTCTGTCAGATCCATCTTGCCGTTTTCGAAGGCCCTGCGAGTAAATTCCCCCGCCTCGGCAAGCCGTGCACCGCAGTCGGTCAGGACTTCAAGGATCTTGTCGGCAACCGCAGCACTGCCATGCAGATGAAATTCGCAAACATCTTCCCCGGTATGGCTCTTCGGACCCCGGAACCAGCAGACCATGCCCCAATCGATCACGGCACCGTCTGCCGGATCGATAAACGCCGTTGTTTTCAGTTCGGAAGAATTACCGGGAAACCTTGCACAGAGCTTCTGCCCCAGTACCAAGGCCTGCGGTCCCGACAGCCGCACAATCGCAATACCGCTCGGCAACGAGCCTGTTGCCAGCGCTGCAATGGTTTTCCGCTCTCCGGAACCGCTTTGTTTTGCCATTCCGGTATCCCCTGGAGGTTTTCAGCGCCGAGCCGTATCGCATCCGAATCCATTTGGGACATTACGGATACGAATCGGATCGGTGGCCATGTTACGTGTTCATCGTATCGAAGAACTCGTGGTTGTTCTTCGTCTGCTTCAGCTTGTCGATGAGGAACTCGATCGCATCGGTGGTTCCCATTGAGGAAAGAATGCGACGAAGCACGAAAATCTTCTGAAGATCGGCCCTGGGAACCAGTAGGTCTTCCTTCCTCGTTCCCGACTTGAGGATATCCATTGCCGGGAAGACACGCTTGTCGGCAACCTTGCGGTCGAGAACGATCTCCGAGTTGCCGGTACCCTTGAACTCCTCGAAGATGACTTCATCCATCCGGCTGCCCGTATCAATCAGCGCAGTGGCAATGATCGTCAGCGATCCACCCTCTTCGATATTTCTCGCCGCACCGAAGAAGCGTTTGGGCCGCTGCAGGGCATTGGCGTCGACACCACCGGTCAGCACCTTGCCCGAAGACGGCACAACCGTGTTGTAGGCCCGGCCAAGCCGGGTAATCGAATCGAGCAGGATCACCACATCCCGGCCATGCTCCACAAGGCGTTTCGCCTTCTCGATGACCATTTCGGCAACCTGCACATGGCGCGAAGCAGGTTCGTCAAAGGTCGAGGAAATAACCTCGCCATTGACCGAGCGCTGCATGTCGGTGACCTCTTCCGGCCTTTCGTCGATCAGCAGAACGATGAGATAGCTTTCAGGATGATTCGCCGTAATCGAATGGGCAATGTTCTGGAGCAGAACCGTCTTGCCGGTCCGCGGCGGCGCTACGATCAGCCCACGCTGCCCCTTGCCGAGTGGCGCGACCAGATCGATCACCCGGGACGACAGGTCCTTCGTGTCACCGCTTTCGATTTCCATGTTGAACCGCTCATCCGGATAGAGCGGTGTCAGATTGTCAAAGTGCGTCTTGTGCTTGATCTTCTCCGGGTCGTCGAAGTTGATCGTATTGACCTTGAGCAGGGCAAAATAACGCTCACCCTCTTTCGGGCCACGAATCGGCCCTTCCACCGTGTCGCCGGTCTTGAGCGAGAAACGGCGGATCTGCGACGGAGAAATATAGATATCGTCCGGGCCTGGCAGATAGTTTGCACTGGCCGAGCGCAGGAAACCGAATCCGTCCTGCAGAACCTCCACTACGCCTTCGCCGATGATTTCCGTATCCTGCTCAGCAAGCTGCTTGAGGATGGCGAACATCANNGCTCCTGCTTGCGCATCGTGCTGGCATTCTCGACATCCACGCCTTCGGCAAAGGTAACCAGATCCGTCGGGGTTTTTGCCTTCAGGTCCTGAAGTTTCATTTTTTCCATTTGTCTTGTCCCTGCGGGAAATGGTCTTGTTGCTACATGTTTGTGAGCAACATCAAATTGTAAGGAAAATCGTACTTGGAAAGGCTGCAGCCATCCTGTCGGGCTGCTTGGAAAGAATTTGCCTTCCCTTCGGGGTCGGGAAACCCGATTGCTACATAACCCATGAGCGGGCCGGTTTCAAGCAGCGCTTTTCAGGCCGGCAGCCCGCTCCTCCAGGAACAATCTCAAAACGGCTTCACGATCACCAGAATAACCACCAGGATCATCAGCAAGGTCGGTACCTCGTTGGCAAAACGGTAGAAGCGGGTTTTCCGCTTGCGCTCGTCGGCCGCAAATTCCCTGACCCACTTTGTTGCAAAACCGTGAAAAGCCGACAACAGCAACACGAGGAAAAGCTTGGAGACAAACCAGCCTTCCTGCCAGGCTTCCAGAATCACCATCAGCCAGAGGCCGAAGATCCAGCTCGCAATCATGGCTGGTGTCATGATCGCTTTCAGCAGGCGCCGTTCCATCACCTTGAAGGTTTCCGATGTCTCGGATCCGGGCTCGGTCTCGTTGTGATAGACCATCAGCCTGGGCAGATACAGAAAACCAACCATCCACGAGATGACCGATACTACATGCAGGACCTTGATCCACTCATACATCGCGCCGGTTCCTGTCAGCCCCGTATCCGCCTGAGCAACTGTTCCACATGCGCAACTGGTGTATCCGGCGTAATGCCATGACCCAGATTGAAAACATGCGGACCATCGCCCAGTGCCTCACAAACCTTGTCGATCCCCTCGTCAAGCGCCGCGCCGCCGGCAACCAGCCGGGTTGGATCGAGATTTCCCTGCACTGGAACCTGCTTCTGCAGCTCACGGGCAAAATCAAGCGGCACCGTCCAGTCAAGTCCAAGCGCTGTTACACCGGTTCTTGCTGCATACTCCCGGTAATTCATCCCTGCCCCTTTGGGAAAACCGATGATCCGCGCATCCGGCATCCGCGCCCGGACTGAATCCACGATCCGCTTCACCGGTTTGACGCAGTATTGCTTGAAACATGCCGGATCGAGCACCCCGGCCCAGGAATCAAACACCTGAACCGCATCAACCCCCGCTTCCAGCTGCTTCACCAGATAATCGGCCGATCGATCCGCCAATATATCAAGCATCGCCTGAAACGCTTCGGGATGGCGATGGGCAAACAGCCGGGCCGGTGCCTGGTCGCTCGTCGAATGTCCCGCTATCATGTAGGTCGCGACCGTCCACGGCGCGCCGCAGAAACCCAGCAGCGTGGTTTCATCGGGTAGCTCTGCCCTTATTCCGGTAACCGCCTCCAGCACCAGCTTGAGCCTGCCAGCCAAGGCACCCCATTCGGAATTGCCTGCAACAAACCCGTCGACTTCCTCCGAAGCAATCGGCTCGAGGATCGGGCCTCTGCCCTCCTCAAAGCGGACACTGCGGCCCATCGCATCGGGAATGACCAAAATATCGGAAAACAGGATGGACGCATCAAAACCGAAACGGCGGATCGGCTGCATCGTCACTTCAATGGCAAATTCCGGTGTGTAGCAGAGATCGAGAAAGCTTCCCGCCTTCTTCCGCGTCTCCCGGTACTCCGGCAGATACCTCCCTGCCTGCCGCATGATCCAGACAGGAGGCACCGCATGCCGTTTCCCGCCTAGGACGTCCATCATCTTTCTCGAGTGACTCTTTTCCACAGCCCGGTCCTATTCAAAGAATCTTGCAGGTAGGTTTTTTGATTCTTATTGCCTGTGAATAGCGGTAGTACGCTTTTGTCCACAAGACGATATGAAGCAGGCTGTTGTGCCGTGAGAAGTTACCCTTTGTTAACCATGCCTGTGAAAATCAGGGAAAACCTGAATAGAATAATATTTTCAATGATTTAAAGGACTTCATACCATTATCGGCTGTGAATAATGTCCTGCCGGATCTGGATATCTCCCAATACCCCCGATCTTAACAGATAGGCAGTTCACTTTTCCCACCGGGAGAATTCTGCAAGGAATCCGGCAAATCGGGAACATTTTCTTGTTGCGGCTTTGCCCTTGCCGGATTTTGAAAGCTTATCCACATAGGGGCTTTAGAAAGTATCGCCGGCCGGACCGGCGGTTAACCAGTAAATGACGGTCGGCATGCCCCATAGCCAGCGCTATTTTCATCTTCATCTAATTTCCGATTCCACGGGTGAAACGCTAATTGCAGCCAGCCGGGCTGTTACTTCCCAGTACGAAACCACCCATGCCATCGAGCATGTTCACCCGATGGTGCGCAGCCGCCAGAAACTTGAGGAAATCATCCGGGAACTCGACAGCAAACCCGGCATTGTCCTTTTCACCATCGCAAACGAGGCGCTGGCCCGGGAACTGGCCGATAAATGCAAAAAGATGGGCATTCCCTGTGTTTCCATCCTCGAGCCGATCTTCCAGGCCTTTCAATCCTATCTTGGCGCGCCCAGTTCGCGCAAAATCGGCGCCCAGCATGAGCTCAATGCGGAATATTTCAGCCGCATCGACGCCATCAATTTCACTCTGATGCATGATGACGGCGCCCTTCCTGACAATCTGGAAGAGGCCGATGTCATCCTGCTTGGCATTTCCCGAACCTCAAAGACCCCAACGGCGATTTATCTGGCAAACCGCGGCTTGAAGATTGCCAACGTGCCGCTGGTTCCCGGCATTCCCGTTGATCCGGCAGTCGTGAAAGCAGCAAAACCGCTCAAGATTGCCTTGGTGGCCAGCACCGAGCGCATCTTTCAGGTTCGCCAGAACCGAGATCTGGGTGATATCCCTGCCGCCAGCAGCCTGGCCTATCGCGATCGGGCTTCGATTGCCGAAGAACTGGCTGCCACCCGCAAGCTCTGCAAGCAGCATGGCT
>JAGRLQ010000208.1:234-7480 GCA_020441735.1 Nitratireductor sp. | reverse complement strand
AACTGGGCGACGAGGCACCGGAATACGACCGGCCCTGGATCGAGCCGGGCAGGCATTCACCGCTTTCTGCTGAAGAGGTTGAAGCGCCTGCCGACTACAATGCCGCCCTGCTGCAACTGCTTGCTTCGCCGGATCTGTGTTCGCGCCGCTGGGTCTGGGAGCAATACGACACGTACATACAGGGCAATTCCCTGCAGCGCCCGGGTGGCGACGCAGGCGTCGTGCGCATCGAGGGCTCCAGCAAGGCGCTTGCCTTCACCTCCGACGTCACGCCGCGTTATTGCGAGGCCGACCCGTTCGAAGGAGGCAAGCAGGCCGTTGCCGAATGCTTCCGCAACCTTTCGGCCACCGGGGCCGAGCCTTTGGCTGCCACCGACAACCTCAATTTCGGCAATCCCGAGCGACCGGAAATCATGGGGCAACTCGTCTTCGCCATCAAAGGCATCGGCGAAGCCTGCGAGGCACTGTCGATGCCAATCGTTTCCGGCAACGTCTCGCTCTACAACGAGACCAATGGCGAGCCGATCCTGCCGACACCGACCATTGGCGCGGTCGGCCTGTTGCCCGATGCTTCCGCCATGGCGGTGATCGGCGGCGCGAAGGACGGCGACCGGGTCATGCTGATTGGCACGCCCGGCACCCATCTTGGCCGCTCCTCCTATATGCGCACCTGCCTTGGGCGCGAGGAAGGCCCGCCCCCGCCTGTCGATCTGCTCATGGAAAAGACACGCGGCGACTATGTGCGTGCGGCCATCCGGTCTTCCTACGTGACTGCCTGCCATGACCTCTCCGATGGCGGTCTGGCTGTTGCTCTTGCCGAAATGGCAATTGCCTCCGGCAAGGGTATGGACATCGCGCTGGAAGAGCCTGCACCTCATGCGGCACTCTTTGGCGAGGATCAGGCGCGTTACCTGTGCACGGTACCAGCCGACCTTGCCGCCATGTTCATGGCCAATGCGGAAGGCGCCGGCGTTACCTGCCACGATCTGGGCACGGTAGGCGGCGATACGCTCAAAATCGGTGGCTACATTGATGTCGCGGTCGAGGAATTGCGCAACGCCCATGAATCGTGGTTTCCTGCCTATATGGAAGGCGGCGCGAATCCCGCCATCGCCGCCGAGTGACCGGCTGCAATGCTGCAATAAAACGAGGTGATGCAATGCCGATGAATGCCGCCGATATCGAGAAGATGATCAAGGCCGCCATTCCCGATGCCATGGTCAAGATCACCGATCTTGCCGGCGATGGCGACCACTATGCGGCGGAAGTGGTATCCGAGAGCTTTCGCGGGCTGACCCGCGTCAAGCAGCATCAGATGGTCTATGAAGCACTGCAGGGCAATATGGGCGGTGTGCTGCACGCGCTCGCGCTGCAGACCAGTGCACCTGAATGAGCGCAATCGGATAAGCTGCAATGTCCGGCAAACGCAAAACCAGCGGCCTCGAAAAAGTCCCGCCCATCGTCACAAGGCCGCTTGTAAGGGACAGCCTGTTCTGGTGGGGCGTGGCAGCCGCCATCTTCTGGATTGCCGTGCTGTGGTGGCTGCTGGGATAAGGCGCCAGCTTGATAAACGCCCGCCAATACACGATATAGGCGGTAAGAAGGAGCGGAAACCCGCAACCCAAGAGGAATCAGATCATGAGCGGAATGAACGAATTCATTGATAATGAAGTGAAAAACAATGATGTGGTGCTGTTCATGAAAGGCACGCCCGACTTCCCCCAATGCGGGTTTTCCGGTCAGGTCGTGCAAATCCTCAACTATCTCGGTATCGACTACAAGGGCATCAACGTGCTCGCCGACGATGACCTGCGCCAGGGCATCAAGGACTACACCAACTGGCCGACCGTGCCCCAGCTCTACGTCAAGGGCGAATTCGTCGGAGGCTGCGACATCGTGCGCGAAATGTTCCAGCAGGGCGAGTTGCAGACGCACCTGACGGAAAAAGGCGTGCCGGTGAACGGCAAGGCGCTCGCCTGAGTCCTGCCCCCACTTAGCCAGCCTGAGAGACCTGCAGACCAGCCAGACACCAGTTCCCGGCGCCACACTTCCCAAATGCGTGGATATGTCCGATTCGTCGCCATGAAACGGGCATATTTGGCTCATAGCGGTGGCGACCTTGCAGTACAGCGTGTTTCTGCTGCCATATTTGGTGATTTGTGTTGCCACCGGCAGTGGGGTATGAACGGACCGCATGGGTGACAGCCGGTCGCTGTCGGGTTTTCAGCATGCCAACATGTTGAAATTCAAGGCGATCAACGAGTGGGGCGGCAACCTCAGGCAGGACAGGGTTTGGCAATTTTCTCAACCAGTATTACCGGCAACGTTGCCGGAAAACTGAAAACCGGAGCGAAAGCCGCCGGGGTGAGCCTGTTTGCCGTTGCCTTCCTTTCCGGCTGCGTTGGCGGACCGGGCGCCTATCTCGAAAGCGTCAGCCGCAATGCAAACAGGCAAGGCGTCGAACAGACCACGGATCTGACAGCCCTTTCCGTCGATCCCGTCGAACAGCAATCGCTCGAGCCCATCGGCGGTGACGTTGCTGCAAACCCGTCCGGGGCAGCCGGGACAGGCCTGCAGCAGCAGGCGCCTGCATCCCTTCCGGGACAATTGCCACCGGTAGTGGACAACACCGCCATCGAAAACAGCACCGCGCAGTCTGAACCCCTGCCAACGGCGCTTGCTCTTTCCAACAATGCCGAAATCCTGACGGTACCTGCCCAGCCCGCACCTCCGGTGGCCGGTAGTGCCCTGCCCGGTGTCAGCGGCGAGCTGACGCCCAATGCAAACGCCTATTCCGATGCCCGCTATGCCTCGGTAGTCCCACAAGCCACCGCCCTGCTGGGCACCACCAGCGGCTTTTCGATCGGCACCCAGACCGAACCGCTCATTGACCCCTATGAGCAAGCCGCAGAGATGCGCATTTCGCAGCTCTATCCTTCCATAAAGCACGGTCAGTGCAAGTCCGGGCGCGGCCCTGCCCCCAAGCGCATGGGCGCAAAGCGCGTTACCCCCGGCGATCCCTATTACATNNACATCGAAATCCGCATGCGCCAGACACCGCTCATGCCCGTCGGCCACACCTATGTCGCCTACGGCAAGCTTGGCGTAAATGGTGAAATTCTCGACGAGAAACTGATCATGCTGGCACCGGTTGGCGGCTATGTCGGCGCGGCGATGGCTTCCGGCGTTCCCATGCCGGGCGTGCTGACACCCCACCCTGACGACTGCCGCATCCGCCCCGACATTGCCTATCGGGTTTCGCTATCTGCCCAGCGCTATGAGAAGCTGCTCATGGAGATCAGCAAGGCAAAGACCGAAAAGCCGAAATACCTGCTGTTTGCCAACAACTGCAACCATTTCATGACGCGCATTGCCGGTTCCGTCGGCATCCGCCCGCCCAAGAACATCTACGTTCCCGCCGTGCAATACCTGCACGACATGATCGAGGCGAACGAAGGCGTCAAGGTCGCCCGCTGGTAACGCTGCTTCCTTTTACGATCCTAGTGAAACATCCAGAAATCGCTGTTGAAAGCGCCGTACAGCTTTGAACTGTGCACCAGTTCGGCCTTCGGGTTTTCCCCGCCGGCACCATAGGCAACGAAAAGCGGCATGAAATGTTCGGGCGTTGGATGGTTTTCCAGCGCAAACGGCGCCTCGTCCTGCCATTTGAGCAGGCTTTCCCTGTCACCTGTCCGCAACCTGTCGCCGATCCATCCGGTAAAGGCATCGATCGCCTCTTCCGTCTGCGGATCGACACCACCGCCGCGCATTGCGTGAAACATGGCGCGCAGATTGTGCGTGATATGGCCGGAGCCGGCCACCAGCATGTTTTCAGCGCGGAACTTCGCAAGCGCCCTGCCCAGCCGGTAGTGATGGCCTGCATCCTCGTTGGGCTGCACGGAAACCGGAATGATCGGAACCTCTCCGCCCGGATAGGCAAGAATGAGCGGAGTCCAGATGCCGTGATCGAGCCCGCGTTCGGGATTGAGCGTGGCGGTAATGCCTTCTGCGGCAAAAACGCTTCGGATGCGCTCGGCCAGTTCCGGATCTCCCGCGGTGCGGTAGCGCATTTCGTAGAGTTCCGGCTGAAAGCCGCCGAAATCATAAATCGTCGCCGGATCTGCCGCGGCGCCAATTTCCGGCGTCAGTGTCTCGTAGTGAGCAGACGCGATGATGATCGCATCGGGCCTGGGATGCTCCTTGCCGAAGTTGATCAGAAAGTCGTGCACGGCTGACGGAGTAATCGCCAGATCAGGCGCGCCATGGGAGATGAAGAGTGCCGGTTGCATGTCTGTGCCTCGCAAAATAACCGGTTCACAGATAGGCCCGTCCGCCCACCGGGAAAAGTTGCGTCTGTTGCACACTCTGTTTACGGAACCGCTGCTGCACACAGCGTTCACTACAGCATGACTCAGCGCCAAACCGCAGAATAATCGGGTCAAAGCGCCTTGAGAAACGCTACCAGCTGCCGCTTTTCATCTTTCGACAGGCTGATTTCCGGCACTTCCGTATGAGGACCATGCGGCGTTACAGTGCCATCGACCTCGGGCAGCGTGGCAAAGGGGTCGGGCCGTGCCACGTAATGCTCAACGACTTCTTCCAGCGTCTTGATCTGGCCGGCATGCATATACGGCGGGCGCTTTGAAACTCCTCGAAGGCCCGGCGTCTTGAAAGCGCCCTCGAAAACCGCCGGGTCTTCCGACATGAAACGCAGTTCGCGGCATTGTTGCGGATCGGCATCGCTGTAGGACCCCGCGCAGGAGAACAGATCCTGTTTCAGGAACAGCACCGCAAGCGCCCGACCGTAATCGGGCTTTTCGGGATCGCTCAATTCGACGCCCGTATTGTGGAAGAACTGGTCGGTATAAAGCGGTCCGCTGTGGCAATTGTCGCAACGCGCCTTGCCGGTGAACAGCTTGAAGCCCTCGATTTCATCTGCCGTCAGCCGGTCACCTTCGGCAGGTTCCCTGCCCGCCAGCCTGGCCGCAAAAAACCGGTCCACCCGGTTTTCCTCCGGCTCGAGCGTGCGCTGAAAGGCGGCGATCGCCTTGCCGGTATTGGCAAAGACCCGGTTGATCGCATCCTGCACTTGCGGAGCTGCCGTATCCCAGTTTTCCTGCGGCGCGCCGGGCAAAAGCGGCGAGGCAAAATAAGGCCATTCCGCTATGTCCGGCACCGGTCCGAAGATCGCCTCATACTCTGTCCGGTAGCGCGTCACGATTTCACGCGCCACCATGTCCCGTGTCATACCGTGCTCGGCAGGCGTTTCCAGCGGTTCCAGCGCCTGGCTCCATTGGCTGTCCTTGCGGCCGCCCCAGAAAAACCAGTCGCTCCACTGCGCGCCGGAAAGCGGCATGGTGCGCCGCGGTGTTTGCGCAATGCCGAAAGCTCTGGGAATACCGTCCTGAAACAGCTTGTCCGGTTGATGGCAGATGGCGCAGGACACGGCCGAATTGGCGCTCAGTGCGGTATCAAAGAACAGTTTTTCGCCAAGTGCGGCAGCGGCCGGGTCATCGCCATAGCGGTTGGAAGGGTCGGGCTGCAGGGGAGAAAGCGAAGAGAGCATGAACTCCTTCGCCCGCTTCATGTCATACGGCGTCAGTTTCGGTTCGCTACAGGCAGACAATACCAGCCCGCAAAGGCCAAACAGGATGGCAAAGATGGCGGAGCGGCGTTTCACCCGGCAACTACTCCAGCATGCGGTTGAAGCTCACCGAGTCTTCACCTTTGTCCGACTTGATCGTCACGTCGAATTTCCAGTGGCCGACCATGGAAAACTTGATGCCATCGATGGCGTAGACCCCCGGCTCCACCTCTCCGGTTGCCGCCGGCACGGTTGGAAGACCATGACCGTGAGCAGGCATGCCGCCATCGACAACGATTTCCGCTCCCGTCACCGGATTGCCCTCTGCATCGGTGATCTTCAGATGCCACACGCTGATGGGACCGGTCGTCGGTTCGCCCTCAGTTGGCATGAAGGAGACTGAATAGAGACCGTTGTCGCTCGGCTTCTCCGTCCGCATGTCCATGCCCGAACCCTGCTGGCTCGAACTCTGTTGATGGCCCTGTTGCTGCGGCTGCATCGACACCCAGGCGAAATATCCCGCAATCGCCACGATGACGATGCCGGCCAGTATCAAGAGATTGCGCATGCCGTATTCCTTCCCGATCGCCCTTAAAGCCCCATAGTCAGTTTTGCCGCTTGCGGCGGCGTCCTTCAAGGGCTGCAACGACTCCCCGAAGTGTCTGTATTTCCTGTTCCTGCAACTTCATGTGGACAAAAATATTGCGAACCGTCTGCGCCATGCGGTCGCGCCTTTCCGGCGGAAAGAAATAGCCGGCTTCATCAAGGGACTCCTCCACATGCTCCATCAGCCCGACAAGGTGTTTGCGATCGGCTATGACACGCTCTGCCGGCCCGAAGGCGGCGCGTGCCGGGTCGCAATCCGCCGTCTTCATCCATTCATAGCTCATCAGCAATGCGGCCTGGGCGATGTTGAGCGAGGCAAAGGCCGGATTGACCGGAAAGGTGACGATCTCGTCGGCCAGAATGATCTCGTCATTGTTGAGACCCCAGCGCTCCCGGCCATAGAGTATCCCAGTCTTTTCACCCGCCGAAAACCGCCGCCTGAGATCGATCGCCGCCTCTTCCGGCCCCCTCACCGGTTTGATGATATCGCGCGGCCGCGCCGTTGTTGCCATGACGAAGGAAAGATCGGCGATCGCCTCTTCGAGCGTTGCGTGAACGCTTGCATTCTCCACAACATGCAGCGCACCGCTTGCCGCCTTGGTGGCATGTTCGTTGGGCCAGCCGTCGCGCGGCGCCACCAGCCGCAATTCGGCCAGGCCGAAATTCGCCATCGCGCGCGCCACCATGCCGATGTTCTGGCCAAGCTGCGGCTCGCACAGGATTACGGCCGGGCCTTCGGCAATCAGCTTCTTGTTCTTGAAGTCGGTTCCGGACATGGATTTCTCTCGGATGCTGCCGGTTGTCCTGCCACAGGCCGTTGCAAATCGGAAGCCCGCAAATCTCCGGAGCAGGACAATACGAAAGCCTGACGCATCTCTCTTTGCAGCACCTGACAGACTTTGCTAAGAGACCTCCAACCGTTTCTTTCCGGCGATTTTCCGCCGCATCATTCTCACGCTTCATTCTCACATTGGGGAATTTTCCAACATGGCAAAAATCAAGGTCGCAAACCCGGTCGTCGAACTCGATGGCGACGAGATGACCCGCATCATCTGG